>JABFWM010000179.1 GCA_013362195.1 Acidobacteriota bacterium | reverse complement strand
TGCCACGGCCGCAGGCCTTCGCTGATCTGCTCTGGATACCGGGAGGGATCGGCCGCGGCGCGGTACGCCTCGAGGGTCAAGGCCGCCGACGCCTGATGGTGCTGGCCGCCGCCGGCGCCGCCGCAGAGGAACCCGACGATCACGTCGGGACGGATGGTCCGGATGTGCCGCACGTAGTCGCCGACGATCTCGTCGCGGCCCCACCTCTCAATCGATTCCTCGACGCTGAACGAGTAGCCGAAGTCGATCGCGCGCGTGAAGTACTGCTCGGCGCCGTCGAAGCGGTGCACCGCGAGCAGTTCTTCGGTGCGCAGGACGCCAAGCGCCTGCGACAGCTCCGGGCCGATTTCGTTCTGTCCGCCGTCGCCCCGCGTCGCGGTCACGAGCGTCGCGCGCATCCCCTGCCCGTCGCCCAGCATCGCGAGGAGGCCGTTGTCCTCGTCGTCAGGGTGCGCGTCGGTCTGCATGAACGTGCCGCTCGACGACAGCTTGCGCAGCGCCAGTTCGAGCGCCTCGGTATCGGGCCGCTCGCCGGGAGCGACGACGCGGAGCTGGGCGTGCGGCGACGCGGCGAAGGACATCGCGGCGGTGACGACAACGATGAGGAGTGCGTGTCGGTAATGGAATCGCTGAATAGACATCGATGAGACGGCGGCAGGTTGTCAGGCGCCGGACTTCACACAATTCGTCACGCAGTTCGGGTGTCCAGACCGGCGGGTGCGGCGGGTCCGAAGACCCGCCACACACCCGATCTCGGGCGCGGACCCCGAGCCTGTCTTCAGAACGCGAACTTCAATCCGAGCTGCATCAGCCGCTGATCGTAGCCGGTCTTGCCCGGATACTCCGATCCCTCGAGCGGGATGCTGCCCGTGACGTTGCCCAGCGCGTCGGTCGTGATCACGCGATTGACGCCGGCGATGTTCCTGGTGTTGAGCAGGTTCTTGGCTTCGAAGAACAGCTCGATCCGCTGCCCGGCGCGCACCGGCACGAACCGCGAATACCGCAGATCCACGTTCAACACCCGTCCGAGCCGGCCGGCATTCCGCTCCAGCCCGTCCGGTCGATCGTTCAGCACGCCGTCGCCGTTCAGATCCAGGTTCGACCGGATGTTGAACGGCAGGCCGCTGTTCGCCTGCAGAATCACGCCGACCTGGTTGTTGTTCAGAATCGCCGCCCCGGCGGCCGCCGGTGAACACTCCGGCGCGATCACCGTCGAGAACGCGAAGGTGTGCGTCTGATTGAACGGCGTCACTCCCTTCTCGCGATCGAGGTTCGAGGGATCCGACACGCGGTCGTCGCCGCTGCCGACGACGTAGGCGCCCGTGAGCGGCGCGTTGTCGATGCCGCGCGCGAGCGTGTAGGTCGCCTGCGCCTGCCAGCCGTGCGTCATGCGTTTGGTCATCGTCGCGGTGAACGCGTTGTAGGTCGATTCGCCGATCGAGCGGAACACGTTGAGGTGATCGAAGGTTGGATCGACGCGGCTCGCGGCGCTGACCTGCGTCGAGTACTTCGCGCGGCCGTCGGGCAGCGTATCGCCCGTCGGGATCAGGTTCACATCGATCAGCACGGGCAGATTGCGGCCGACGGAGTTCACGTAGCCGGCCGACACCGACACGTCGTTCCGCAGCGCGCGCTCGACCTGCACGTTGCTCAGCCAGGCGGACTGGGTCCTGAAGTCCGGATCGACGCCGTTGACGCTCTGACGCGGCCGCACGAACGTCGGCGGCACGTTCGCAAGGCTCGTCGGGAACGGCGGCGCGCCCGTGCTCGTGCCGGACACCGACACCGAGAAGCTCGCCGGATCGCCGTTGTTCAGGATCGCGTTGTCGTAGAAGTCGAGCAGCGGCGGCTCGTACATCAACCCCACCGACGCACGGACGACGGTGCGGGCGGAGGAGTCGACGGCCCATGAGAGGCCGGCGCGCGGACCGAAATTGTTGCGGTCGACCGTGAAGTCCTGCGAGAGCGCGTTGGCTGCGAACGGACGCGCCGGCGGCACGTCGAACAGGTCGTAGCGGGCCCCGTACAAGACCTTCAGCTGCGGCGTCACCTGCCAGTCGTCCTGCACGAAGATCCCGTAGAAGGCCGAATCGTACGAGGCTTCGCGGTTGCCGAACAGCTGCTGCAGCGTCGTGTAGCCGAACGGGCTGGTGCCGTTGCGTGCGGCGAGGTACGCGGCGGTGTTCGGGAACGTGTAGATGAACTGCTCGCCGCGCACGCGCCGGTCGGCGATGACCTGCGCGTCCACGCCGCCCTTGAACGCGTGCCTGCCGCGAATCCAGCTCACGTTGTCGATGACCTGGGTGATCCCCTGATTGAAGTCGAAGCCCACCGAGTTCGTGTCGCCGACGCGCGCGCCGCCGAACTGCGCAACGCCCGACACCGTGATGGCCGGACCGTCGACGGAGACGCCCTGGGTGCGGAACTGATGACGCCGCGCGTACTGCACGCGCAGCTCGTTCAGCGTGCTCTGCCCCAGCGTCGAGACCAGCTGGCCGGACACCGAATCCATGCGGTCGGTGAAATCCGTCGCCCGATCGATCGTCGTCAGGCCGCCGCCGATGTTGGACGCCGAGAAGTTCTTGAAGAGGAAGTAGCGGAACGCCAGGTGGTTGGCGTTGTTGATCTGGTAGTCGGTCTTGCCGAACCCGAAGTTGACCTTCTGGTGCGCGGGGATCACGCCGTCGGACGGCAGCGCAATACCGAGCGCCTGTGCGTTCGCGGGCGTGACGGTGACGACCTGTCCGCCGGTCACGAGACTGCGATCGACGAACTCGTACGCGCCGTAGTAGTGCCACCGGTCGCGCTGCAGCGGTCCGCCGAGCGACGCGGTGACGTCGTTGGCTTCGGTGTCGGGCTTGCGCGCGGTCGCCGGCAGGAAGAACGGCCGCGATGACAGCGGATTGCGTTTGAAGCGGAAGCTCGCGCTGCCGTGCACGTCGTTGGTGCCCGACGGCGTAATCGCGTTGTAGACCATGCCGGTGGTCTGGCCGAACTCGGGCGCAAAGCCGTTGGTGATCACCTTGACTTCGCGCACGAGCACCTCGGACACCGGCAGCAGGCGCAGCCCGGCGCGGTCCTTCTCGGTGTTGGTGTTGCCGTCGAGCTGATAGTTGGTGTGCATCTGGCTGCCGTTCGCGTTGATGCGCGGCACCCCGAACTCGTTGTTCTCGTAGCCGGTGACGTTCGCCTGCAGGAACGCGAAGTTGTAGGGATTGCGCGAGACGAGCGGCAGGTTCTTCACCTCCGCTTCACCGATGGTGCGGCCGAGATCGATCTTGCCCGGCTGCGCGACCGGCGATTCGCCCGTGACCGTGATCGTTTCGGCGACACTGCCGACGCTCAGCACCACATGAATCAGCGCGGTCTGTCCCGCCGAGAGACTGATGCCCTGCTGCTCGAATTTCTTGAAACCCTGCAGCTCGGCGGCGACCTGGTAGGTGCCGAGCGGAAGCAGCGGCGCACGATAAACGCCTTCGCCGTTCGTGACCACGACGCGCTGAGCGCCGGTGTCCGTATTCGTCACGGTCACGGTCACCCCCGGCAGGATTGCGCCGGTGTTGTCGTGAACCGTCCCCTCGATGCTGCCATTGATGGCCTGCGACTGCGCCACCGCGGGCCCGGCCGCGGCCACGAGGGCGAGCGCGACCATCGCTCGTCCTGCCCAGAGTCGAATCATCTACCACTCCTCCTCATTCACGCCGATAGATCCTGCGTCCGCATGACGCGGGCGGATGACGCGCGCCTCATCCGCAACGAAAATACGACGCGTGTTGTAAAATGCAGGTTGCAGCTGCTCCCCAGTTGTAGCCATTCCCATAGTGCAAACGACCCAAAGCTCGCCGCCCGCGGCGAAGCCTGCCGCGCGGCCGCGTGCCGCGACCCGCGGCCGCCGCCCCTGGAAGGTCTACGCCCTGCTGGGCGCAGCCCTGACCCTGGTCCTCTTCAGCGGCACGGTGACGTACTTCTACGTGACCTTCTCGCGGATGATCGACGCGCGCATGCACGGGGAGTTTCAGCGCACCGATCCCCGGATTTTCGCACGGCCGTTCACGGTTCGGCGGGGGCAGCGGATCACTGTATCGCAGACGATCGATCGGCTGAACGAGCTCGGGTACGCGCAGCGGCCGCGCGCCGAGCAGCCGGGCGAGTTCGCGATCGGGCGTGACGCGCTCGCGATCATCCCGCGTGCCGGTGAGCGGCGGGGGCAGACGGTTCGTCTCGTCTATGCGGCGTCCCGGACCGGGTCTGGCGGCCTCATCGCCATCGAGATCCCCTTCAAGCGGCAGCGTGCCGACAGCCTCTCGTTCGACGCGCCGCTCATCACCGCCCTCATCAGCGACGGGCGCGAGAAGCGCCGCGACGTTCCGCTCTCGTCGATTCCGCCGCGCATGATCCAGGCGGTGGTCGCGATCGAGGATCGGCGGTTCTACGACCATCCCGGCATCGACATCATCGGCACCACGCGCGCGGTGCTGACGAACATCTTCGGCAGCCGCGGCTACTCGAGCGGCGGCAGCACGATCACGCAGCAGCTCGTGCGCAACACGTTCCTGACCCAGGAAAAAACGCTGAAGCGCAAGTTCACCGAGTGGTTCATGTCGGTTGCGCTCGAGCGCCGGCTGACGAAGGAGCAGATCCTCGGGCTCTATCTCAACGACGTGTGGCTCGGCCAGCGCGGCTCGTTTGCCATTCACGGGGTGCCCGAAGCGGCGCGGATGTTCTTCGCCAAGGACGTCAGCAACCTGACGCTCGTCGAGGCCGCGACCATCGCCGGCATGATCCAGGCGCCGCCGCGCTATTCGCCGTTCAACAATCCCGATCGCGCGAAGGAGCGGCGCAACGTGGTCCTGCACGCGATGCAGGAGACCGGCTACATCAGCGCCGACGCGGAGGAGCGGGCCGCGCGCGAGCCGCTGCAGAGCGTGGCGCGCGCGCTCGAATCGGAAGCGCCCTACTTCGTCGACTACGTCAGCCAGGAGCTGCAGGAGCGCACCAGGGCGACCGGCGCGGTGGACGTGTACACGACGCTCGACCTGCAGCTGCAGCGGATCGCGCAGGACGCGATGCGCGACGGGTTGACGCGCGTCGACCAGATTCTCGCGCGGCGGAAGAAGCGCGTCGCGCAGGCCGCGCTCATCGCCGCCGATCCGCGCACCGGCGAGATCCTCGCCATGGTCGGCGGACGGTCGTACAACCAGTCGCAGTACAACCGCGCCGTCAGCGCGCGGCGGCAGCCCGGCTCGGTGTTCAAGCCGTTCGTCTACCTCGCGGCCTTCGAGCGCGCGCAGGCCGACGGGCGCACCGACATCACGCCCGCCACCGTCGTCCTCGACGAGCCCACGGCGTTCACGTTCAACGCCCAGACCTGGTCGCCGAGCAACTACGACAACGAGTACGACGGGCCGATCACGCTTCGCCGCGCGCTCGCGCTGTCGCGCAACATCGCCACGATCAAGGTGGCCGAGTCCACCGGCTACGACACGGTCGCGGCGCTCTGGCGCCGCGTCGGCGCGGGCACGCCGCCGCGGCCCTACCCGTCGATCGCCCTGGGCGTGTTCGAGGCGTCGCCGTTCGAGATCGCGTCGGCCTATACGATCTTCCCGAACGGCGGGGTCATGCGTCCGCTGCGCGGCATCACCCGGATCGTGGACAGCGGCAAGGACGTGGCCGTCTCGACGCCGGCGCCGAAGACCGTGGCGCGGCCCGACACCACGTTTCTCGTCACGAACATGATGCGGAGCGTGCTCAACGAGGGCACCGGCGCGGCCGCGCGCGCCAATGGCTTCACGCTCGACGGCGCCGGCAAGTCGGGGACGACCAACGATCTGCGTGATGCGTGGTTCGTCGGCTTCACGCCGGAGCTGCTGACCGTCGTCTGGGTCGGACTCGACGACAACCAGGCGCTCGGGTTGAGCGGCAGCCAGGCGGCGCTGCCGATCTGGACGCAGTTCATGTCGCGCGCGCTGGCCGGGCGCGGCAACGTGTCGTTCGAAGCGCCGGAAGGGATCTCGTTCGCCGAGATCGATCGCGACACCGGGAAGCTCGCCACGCCGTCGTGTCCGCGGGTGTATCGCGAGGCGTTCCTCACCGGGACCGAGCCGACGGAAACCTGTCCGGTTCATCATTTTTAAGAGTTTAAGAGCCGTCGCGGAGCGAGTCGCGAGGGGCGAGGGGCGGGAAAGGCAACGGGACGATAGCCGGATCCGGCGCTTTCCGCTCAAGCGCGATCACGACGCGTTCGCATGGCCAGCGAATGCCGCGCGAGTGTGCACGAGCGCGACGAGCTGCCCCGGGGCGTTCGCCCCTCGCCGATCGCCGAGCCGCTGCCGCGATTTGCTACAATTTGACGTCCTCCCTCCCCAACACCTGAGGTTCAAGTGAAACAGAAGTTAGTTGCGTGTGTTCTCGTGGGTGCGCTGTCGATGATTGCGTGCCGTAAAGCTCCGGCCGCCAGCGCGCAGAGCGCCACGCCGACAGCGACCACCGGACAGGCGGCGACCGGCGCCCCGTCCGGCGCACCCGCGCATCCGCCGGCCAAGCCCGTCCCGGCGCAGCTTCCCGACGTTGTCGCCCGCGTGAACGGCGAGGACGTGAAGAAGGCGGAGTTCGAGCGGATGATCAAGACGATCGAGGCGCGGGCCGGCCAGCAGATTCCCGCCGAGCGCCGCGACGAGATCCTTCGCGGGGCCCTCGATCAGCTCGTCGTCTACAAGCTCCTCTCGCAGGAGAGCCGCAATCGCGGCATCAAGGTGGACAACACGGAAATCGACACCAAGGTCGAAGGACTGCGCAAGCAGTTCCCGAATCCCGAGGCGTTCAACAAGGCGCTGGCGGAACGCGGCATGACCCTCGAGGGCCTCAAGCACGACGCGCTCGTGGACCTCAGCGTCACGAAGCTGATGGAAGCGGAGGTCGCCAACGAGCCCGCGCCAACCGATCAGGACGCGAAGGACTTCTACGAAAAGAACCCCGACCGCTTCAAGCAGGGCGAGAAGGTGCGCGCGAGCCACATCCTCGTCAAGGTCGATCAGAAGGCGACGCCCGCCGTCAAGCAGAAGGCGCGCACGGAAATCGACGCCGTGCTGAAGCAGGCGAAATCCGGGGCCGACTTCGCGAAGCTGGCGCAGGAGCACTCGCAGGACGGGAGCGCCGCACAGGGCGGCGATCTCAATTACTTCACGCGCGAACAGATGGTGCCGGAATTCTCGAAGGTCGCCTTCGAGCTGAAGCCCGGACAGGTCAGCGACGTGGTCGAGACGCAGTTCGGCTATCACATCATCAAGGTGACCGATCATCAGGCGGCGAGCACCGTGCCGTTCGAACAGGTCAATGCCCGGATCAAGCAGTACCTGGGCGAACAGAAGAAGGCGCAGCACGCCGACACGTTCATCGCCGGGCTGAAGAAGAAGTCCAAGATCGAGGTCCTCATCTGAACGACGAGGTGCTGCCTGCCGCCGCCGCCGCCCTGGCGCGCGGCGAACCCGCTGCGCTGGTCACGATCGTCCGCGCCAGCGGCTCGACGCCGCAGCGGACCGGCGCGAAGATGCTGGTCTATGCCGACGGGCGCACCCTCGGCACGATCGGCGGCGGCTGCTACGAGAACGACGCGCTCGGCAGGGCGCGCGAGGCCATTCGGTCGGGCACGCCGGCGCTCGTGCGCTACGATCTCAACGACGATTTCGTCGAGGAGTCCGGGCTGATCTGCGGCGGCCAGATGGAGGTCTACATCGATCCGATCGCGCCGGCGCCGCGCCTGTACATCATCGGCGCCGGACACGTCGGCTGCCATCTTGCGCGCGCCGCGGCCGACGCCGGCTTCCGCATTCATGTCGTCGACGATCGCGAGAAGTTCGCGAACACCGAGCGCTTCCCGGCCGCCGAGGCCGTCGTCGTCGATGACATCGCGGCGTGGCTGCACCAGGCGGAGCTGCCGCCCAGCGCCTATGTGGTCGTGGTCACGCGCGGGCACACGCATGATTTCGATGCGCTGCGGGCGCTGGCCGCACGCGAGCTCCGCTATCTCGGATTGATTGGCAGCCGGGCCAAGGTCGCGCGGGTGTTCGACGCCCTGGCCGCCGAAGGCATGCCGGTCGAGTGCCTCGACCGCGTCCACGCGCCAATCGGCCTCGACATCGGCGCCGTCACCCCCGCGGAGATCGCGATCAGCATTCTCGCGGAACTGATTGCCGTGCGGCACGGCCGGGACGTGTCGGCGATCGCGATGTCATCGGGCCGCCGCGTCCGCAGCCTGGCGAAGGCCGCAACGCACGACGCCGTCAGCGCCCTCCCCGCGCCGCCGCCCTCGACGCCTGCCCGCTAGTGCCGACGCTGATCAGGAACGCGACGATCCTGACCATGAACGACGCGCTCGAGATCGTCGAGGGCGCCGTGTCGATCGACGCCGCAGGACGCATCGTCAGCGTCGGGCCCGAGCCGGACACGCCGCACGAGACGGTCATCGACGCCCACGGCGAGTACCTCCTCCCGGGATTCATCCAGACGCACGTCCACCTCTGTCAGACGCTCTTTCGCGGCTACGCCGACGACATGCCGCTGCTCGAATGGCTGCGCCGCCGCGTGTGGCCGCTCGAAGCCGCGCACACCGCCGATACGCTGCGCGCGTCCGCGCGGCTCGCCGTCTGCGAGCTGCTCTCGAGCGGCACGACCACCGCGCTGACCATGGAGACGGTGCACGAGACCGATGTCGTGTTCGACGCCGTCGACCGGATGGGCATGCGCGCGGTGATCGGCAAGTGCATGATGGATTCCGACTACGACGTGCCGCCGCGTCTGCAGGAGCGGACGCGTGACTCCATCGACGAGAGCGTCGCCCTGCGCAAGCGGTGGGAAGGCAAGGGCGGCGGACGGCTGGATGCGGCCTTCGCGCCGCGCTTCGCCGTGTCCTGCTCGCGCGCGTTGCTCGAAGCGGTCGCCGACCTCTCGGCCCGCGAACGGATCATCGTGCATACCCACGCGGCGGAGAACCGCGACGAAGTGGAGTTCGTGCGCCGCATCTCGGGCGGCATGAGCAACCTCGAGTACCTCGCCGACGCGGGACTGGCCACGCCGCACCTCTGCACGGCGCATTGCGTGTGGGTCACCGACGAGGAACAGGATCTGCTCGCCGAGCGCGGCGTGAAGGTGCTGCATTGTCCCGGCTCGAACCTGAAGCTCGGCTCCGGGATCGCGCCGGTTGCGGCGATGCGTGCGCGCGGCATCTCGGTGTCGCTCGGCGCGGACGGCGCGGCGTGCAACAACCGCCTCGATATGTTCGACGAGATGCGCCTGGCGGCGACGCTGCAAAGCGTGCGCACGGGGCCCGGCGCGCTCACCGCGCGCGACGCGGTCTGGATGGCGACCCGCGAAGGCGCGCGTGCGCTCGGGCTCGAGGCGGACGTCGGGTCGATCGAGCCCGGCAAGCGCGCCGACCTCATCGTCATTCGGCGCTCGCCGCCGCACATGGCACCGGATCCCGACCCGTGGTCGACGATCGTCTACGCCGCGCGCGCCAGCGACGTCCGCCTCGTCATGGTCGATGGCGCCGTCCTCGTTCGCGACTTCGCGCTGGTCCATGACGATGCCGCCGGCATCGCCGCTGAAGCTCGTCAGGCCGCGCGCCGCCTCGCCGGCCGGGCCGGCGTGTGACCTCCACGACCGGCCCAGGCACAGTGCCGAGCCATCGACGCCGCCGCAGCACCCCGCCTCAGGCTGCGATGGCCCCGACGTCGGGTATAATCGCTACTTAGCACTCCCCTCTGACGAGTGCTAAGGCGCCGATGATGCGACATCCCGAACTTCCCGAACGAGATAGGCGGATCCTCGCAGCGCTCGTCCAGGCCTACATACAACACGGTGAGCCGATCTCATCGCTGTGGCTGGCCGGCCGCGGCTTTGGCGTGTCCTCCGCCACGCTCCGTAGCGTCATGGCCCGGCTCGAGGAGCACGGCTACGTGAAGCAGCCGCACACCTCGGCCGGCCGCGTGCCCACCGATATGGGATACCGCAGCTACGTCGACCAGCTGATGGCGGAGCGGCGCGCCGCGCGGGCCGTTCCGGAGATCGAGGAACGGCTGCGCCGCGCCGGCACCGTCGAGGACGTGCTGTCGCACGCCTCGCAGGAAATCTCACGCGCGTCTCATCAGATCGGGTTCGCGATCGCGCCCGCGGCCGACGTCACCTTCGAGCACCTCGACTTCGTGCTGCTCGACGCCGGCAAGATCCTCGTCGTGCTCGTCTCCGAAGGCGGACAGATTTCGCACACGGTCATCGAGCCGACGGAACCGTATGGACGCGAAGAGCTCCAGCAGGCGGCGAACTATCTCAATGCCGAGTTCAAGGGCCACACGCTGAGCGCGGTGCGCCACGGCATCATGCAGCTTCTGCGCGAAGAAAAGACGCTTTACGATCAATTGATGGCACGCGCGCTGCGTCTCGCGAGCACGACGTTCGAAGGGCTCGAACCGCAGCCGTCGATCTACATCCAGGGCACGTCGCTGCTGCTGGAGGTGGCCGGCGCGGACGATCCGGAAACGACGGTGAGGACGATGCGGACGCTCGTGCGGATGATGGAGGAGAAGACGCGCCTCGTACAGTTGATTGACGCGTGCATGGACGGCACCGGGTTGACCGTGGTCATCGGATCCGAGCATCCCGATCCCGATCTGCAGCGCTTCAGCGTCGTGACCTCGACCTACACCGACGGGCGCCGCACCGGCGCCGTCGGCGTCATCGGCCCGACGCGCATGCGCTACTCGCGGACGATCAACGTCGTCGACAGTTTGTCGCGCGTCGTCAACAAGGTCCTCGAAAGAACGTAGGGCACCATGGCAGACGAACTCAACGACACATCGGAAGAGACGTGGGCGGCCGCAACGGAACACGCGCCGGCCGACGCGGGCGAAGACATCGGCGGCGTGCAGCGCCAGCGCGACGACTATTACGACCGGCTGCTGCGGAAGACCGCGGAATTCGATAATTATCGCAAGCGGATCGAGCGTGAACGGGTGCAGCAGGCCGAGGCCGCCGCGGCGGATCTCATCGTCGACCTGCTGCCGATCGTCGACAATCTCGAGCGCGCGCTCCGGGCCGATGCCGGATCAGAGGGCGCGGACGCGTACCGGCGGGGCGTGGAGCTGATCCTCGCGCAGCTGCTCGAGACCTTGCGCAAGCGCGGCGTGAAGACGATCGAAGCGCTCGGCGCCGACTTCGATCCGCATGTTCATCAGGCCGTGGCCTACGAACACGCGGAGGGCCGCCGCGACGGCGAGATCACCGAAGAATTCAGTCGGGGCTACCTGCTGGGCGACCGGCTGCTGCGGCCCGCAATGGTGAAGGTGGCGAAAGGGTGAGCAAGCGGGATTACTACGAGGTGCTCGGCGTCGGCCGGGACGCGACGGACCAGCAGATCAAGAGCGCCTATCGGAAGCTCGCGCTCAAATTCCATCCCGATCGGAACCCCGGCGACAAAACGGCCGAAGAGCGCTTCAAGGAGGCGGCGGAAGCGTACGCGGTGCTGGCCGACGCGCAGAAGCGGGATCTCTACAACCGCTTCGGGCACGCGGGCGTCAGCGGCGCCGGCGCGGGCGCGGGCGGGGTCGACCCGACCGTGTTCGCGGGCTTCGAGGACATCTTCGGCAGCCTCGGCGATCTGTTCGGCTTCGGCGACGTGTTCGGCGGCCGCCGCCGCCGCGGCGGACCGCAGCGCGGCGCCGACCTCCGCTACGATCTCGAGATCGCCTTCGAAGAAGCGTACGACGGCGCCGAGACGACCATTCAGATCCCGCGCGAGGAAACCTGCGAGACGTGCAAGGGATCCGGCGCAGCCGCGGGCAGTTCGGCGGAAGTCTGCCAGCAGTGCCGCGGCAGCGGACAGCTTCGGTTCCAGCAGGGCTTCCTCACGGTGGCGCGCCCGTGCCCCAACTGCCGCGGAACGGGCCGCGTGATCAGCAAGCCGTGTCAGGCCTGCCGCGGCGCGGGGCGCATCGCGCGCGAGCGCAAGATCACCGTCAAGGTTCCTCCCGGCATCGCCACCGGCCAGCGCCTTCGTCTCTACGGAGAAGGCGAACACGGATCTGCCGGCGGCCCGCCGGGCGATCTCTACGTCGTCGTACACGTTCAGGAGCATGCGGTCTTTCAACGCGAAGGCGACGACCTGTATGCGGAGCTGCCGGTGACGTTTCCGCTGCTCGCGCTGGGCGGCGAGATTCGCGTGCCGACGGTGAAAAGCGAGGAAGAGATCAAGGTGCCGGCCGGCACGCAGCCGGGCGCGCGCTTCAAGCTGCGCGGCAAGGGCATGCCGAACGTGTCGGGTCGCGGCCACGGCGACCTCTACGTGATCGTGCGTGCCGCCGTCCCGAAGAAGCTCACCCGCGAACAGCGCCACCTGCTCGAGGAACTGGCCAAGACGATGCCGCAGGACAGCATCGATCGCGACGGCGACGAGTCGTCCGAGAAGCCGTTCTTCGAAAAGGTGAAGGACATCTTTGGCTGATTCGCCGGCGCTCGAGCTCGCGTTCCATCGCGCACCAGACGCGGCGTCTCCGTCCATGGCGGCGCTGGGCAACGGCGACACGCGGCCCGATCCATTCCTTCGCGAGCGTCTCTACGCGCTGCTCGACGACTTCGAGCCCCTCGCCATTCACGAGGACGAGCACAGCGACACCTGGCGCGTGTTCTTCAAGTCATCCAGCGCGCGCGACGCGGCCGCGGCACACCTGGCGACGGCCATCGCGCCGCACCTGCTCCGTACGGCGCCCGTGGACGTGCCGGACGAGGATTGGGCGCGGCGGTCGCAGCAGGACCTCAACGCCATCGAAGTCGGCGGCCTGATCGTCGCGCCGCCGTGGGACGTGCCGCGCGCGCCCTCGAAGCCGGTCATCATCATCGAGCCGTCCACCGGCTTCGGGACCGGGCACCATGCGACGACGCGGCTGTGCCTGCGGCTGCTGCAGCAGCTCGACCTGCGGGGTGCGCGCGTGCTCGACATCGGCACCGGGTCTGGTGTGCTCGCGCTCGCGGCGTGGAAGCTCGGCGCGGCCGACGTGATTGCCGTCGACTACGACCCTGACGCGCTCGACAACGCGCGCGCCAACATCGCGCGCAACGGCGGCGCGGCGGCGATCGACATCATCTGCGACGATCTGAGCACGCTGAAGGTGCAGCCGGCGGACGTGGTGCTCGCGAACCTGACCGCGGCCGTGCTCGTCCGCCATGCCGGCGCGCTGCGCGCGCACGCGCGGCACCACGGCTACGTGATCCTCAGCGGCTTCGCGCCGGATCACCTCGTGGAGATCCGGCCGGCGTTCGACGACCTGCTCGACATCAACGAGATCACCGAAGGCGAGTGGGCGGCGATCTGCCTGGAAATGCCCGGCGGCGTGTAGCGTTGCCGGGTCTGAAGACCCGGCCTACAGGCGTGCCGGGGTCTCAAGACCCGCGCTGGACCGTTCGGTGTGCTACGCAGGCCGGGTCTTCAGACCCGGCCTCAGAGATCCGACCAGAGAAACTGCAGCACCCCAATCGCGACGATCGCGACCGCGTCGGCGCGCAGCGTGCGCCGGCCGAGCGTGATCGGCATCCAGCCGGCGCGGACGGCCGCCTCGATCTCCTGCTGCGACCATCCGCCTTCCGGCCCCACCATCAGGGCCGCGGCCGCGGGACGCTGACCCTGGACGGTGCCGACCGGGTGTCCTTCGACGCCCGCGTGCGGCTCGACGAGCATCAGGCGCATCTCGGCGGTCTCCTGCACGATCAGGTCGTCGAAGTGGCAGCCGTTGCCGATCACCGGCAGCACCGCGCGGCGGCACTGCTTCGCGGACGAGACCGCGATCCGCCGCCACCGCTCCACCGCCTGCGCATTGGCGAGCCCCTTCTGCCGCATCGTGGTGTGGGTGGTGACGAGCGGCTCGATCGTCGCGACCCCCATCATCGTCGCGTCGCGGATCACGTCCTCCATCTTCTCGCCCTTGAGCACGCCCTGCGCGAGCGTGAGCCGCACCGTCGGCTCCGGCGCGGCGCTGATCTCTTCGATGAGGTGCAGGTGGGCGCCTTCGCGGCTGACGCGCTCGATCCGCGCGCGATACTCGCGGCCGTTGCCGTCGAAGACCGCGATCTCGTCGCCGAAGCGCAGGCGCAGCACGTGGGTGAGGTGATGCGCTTCGTCCGCGGGCAGCGACGCGGTACCCGAGACCGGATCGAGGTCCGCAGCCAGGAAGCGCGGGAGCATCGGCGGCGATTATATTCGCGCTATACTCGAATCCACTTGCTCTTCAGGGGACAGACGTTAGGAAAGTACAAGATCATCGCGCCGCTCGGGAGCGGCGGCTTCGGTACCGTCTACCTCGCGCAAGACACCTGGATCGACAAGAAGGTCGCCATCAAGGTTCCGCACCGGCAGGGGCTCGACTTCGGCGAGCTGCTCCGCGAGCCGCGCCTGCTCGCCTCCGTCAGCCATCCCAACATCGTCGCCATCACGACCGCGGAGAAGCAGGACAACATCTTCTTCATCGTGATGGAGTACGTGCACGGCGAGACGCTCGAGAACGTGATCGCCGCCCGCGGCGCGCTCGAGCTGAACCGCGCGCTCGACTTCACCTGTCAGATCTGCAACGCCGTCGACCACGCGCACCGGCAGGGCGTCATCCATCGCGACCTCCGGCCCGCGAACGTGCTCGTCACCGAGCACGACATGCTGAAGGTCGCGGATTTCGGCACCTCGCGGTTCCTCGAGATTGCCGCGCACGGCACGACCGTCATCGGCAGTCCGCCCTACATGGCCCCGGAGCAGTTCCACGGCAAGGCGGTCTTCGCCTCCGACCTCTACTCGCTGGGCGTGACGATGTACCAGATGCTCACCGGCGTCCTTCCCTACGATGCGCCGGCCCCG
>JABFWM010000613.1 GCA_013362195.1 Acidobacteriota bacterium | reverse complement strand
TGGAGACTTCGCCCAACACATCGGAGTCGCACCGGAGACCGTCTCGCGCTGGGAGAACGGGAAGTCCCCCATGAGCCTCACGGCCGACCGCCTGCTGCGCATGCTGGTACTGACGCGCCAGCCCGTGAGCCACTATCCGCTCGAGATGTTCCGCGACGTCGCTACCGAGGATCCGCGCCCGTTCAAGGTGGGTATGAAGGTCGATCAAACCGGCTGGCACCCGACGCGGGAGTTGGTCCTGGAGACCGTCTAACACCTGCGGATCGGCGTGCGCTTACGCTAATGGTCCCAAACGCGTGTCAGATTCCGGTCCCTCAATACAAGTACTGGTATGGGGCGATTCGAGGCCGGATTCATTGTGAGAAAGTGTTGGTGAGCCGCGAAGGAATCGAACCTTCAACCCGCAGATTAAGAGTCTGCTGCTCTGCCAATTGAGCTAGCGGCCCACATTTCGTGGTGTGCAACTTCACATATTACCACACGCCGACCACGATCGCACACGATCGACGACGCCGAACCGTCTGACACGCCGCGGCGAACCGCTACTTTTCCTTTGTCGCCGCGAAATCGCCGCTGACGCTCAGTGGCTGCACGTCCACGGCGCCTTTCATCTTGTCGACAGACTCCAGCGTCCCCGTGTACGTGACCGTCAGCGTCTGCCCCTCCCAGACGGTGTTGAACTGCCACGTCACCGTCTTCCCCTCGACCTTCCCGGCGACCTCGTGCGTGTCGTGATCGCTGCCGCACTTGCCGGTGAGGTCCGCCTCCTTCTGCACGAACGTGCAGCGCAAGTCGCTGACCGTGCCGCCAATCGTCGCGTGCACCTCCCATGCGCCGTCGATCGACACGGCGGGCGCGGACTGCGCGACTGCCGCGCCGAACGCGAAGACGAACAACAGTCGGGTCATTGCCGATCCTTTCGTGAGCTCTTCAACATCTGATCTGCAACGTCCGACGGGACGTCATTTCTCGCGAGGTTCGAGCGCACCGCGCAGTTTGTCCGCGAGCGACCCGAATCGTGGCGCCGGGGCCTCGTCCCGGACCTCCGCTTCTCCGGCCGCTTCCGGCACCGGCGCGACGCCGATGCGCTTCTTCTCGACATCGACGCTGAGGATCTCGAAGACACCGCTCGATCCCGGCGGGACCTGTTGGGTCCAGGCGTTCGCGCGCCCCGTCGGCGCGAACGTCGACGCATGCGCGAGCGCTTCGACGCCCGGCTCCAGTTCGACGAACGCGCCGAACGGCGCGAGCCGCGTCACCCGGCCGGTGCACACCTGCCCGATCGCATACGTCTCAGCGGCGCGCGACCAGGGATCGGCGCTGAGCTGCTTCAGCCCCAGCGAGATCTTCTGCCCGTCATCGTCGATCCGCAACAGCTTGACCACGACCTCCTCGCCGGGCCGCAGCAGCTGCGACGCGTCCGATACGCGCGACCACGCCATCTCCGAAATGTGCAGCAACCCCTGCACCCCGGCGCCAAGATCGATGAACGCGCCGAAGTCGCGCACCGATGCGACCTTCCCGGTCACCACCGCGCCAGGCTGGAGCGACGCGCGAACCGACGCGGCCCTGGCCTGCTGCTCCGCCTCGATCACCGCGCGACGCGAGAGCACGAGATTGCGACCGCCCTCCGCGTATTCGAGAATCCGGAACGTGTAGACACGCCCTTCGTGGGCGGCGGGTTCGGGGGTCCGCGGCGTGTCCATCTGAGAGATCGGACAGAACGCGCGCAGACCGCCGACGCGCACCTCGAAGCCGCCCTTGACGGCGCGTTCGACCTTGCCTTCGACGGGGACGCCGGCGCGGAACGCATCTTCGAGCTGACGGGCGGTCGCGGCGCCGAGCGCGACCCGGCGCGACAGCTTCAGGCCGCCCTCGGTCGAGAGCACCATCGCCTGAATCCGATCGCCGACCGACACCTCGATGCGGCCGTCGGCATCCTTCAGTTCGTCGACGTCGACGATCGCCTCCCCCTTTCCGCCGACGTCGACAAACGCCACCTCGGGCCCGATCGCGACGACGGTGCCTTCAATCGTCTGCCCGGTCTCGAAGCGCTTCGTTTTCAGCGACGCCTCGAACAGCGCGCCAAAGTCCTCGTCAGGCTGATCCATCGGTTGCTCCTCGTTCCATGCGCGCCTTCCTGACAATTCCAGGCTCGCACTTCAACTCTGCGTTGTCTATGGCGTCTGCGCGGCGGCGAGATCCGCAATCTGCGCGGCATGGCGCGAGAACGTCGATGCGGTTGAGGATCGGCCCATCGAGCGCTTCCCGCCGTCAGCGTCCAACGTCGTCGCGCGCCGGACGGCGACGACCTTCGCCAGCGTGTCACTTTCCGCCGCATCGTTGGCGCGGCTATCCGCCCGGCGCATACGTGCACGACCCGCGAAGCTGCGTCTCCTCTGCGTACCGGGCGGCGGCGTCGCCCGCCGCGGCGACGGCGTCCGCGAGATCCGCAGCACGATCGAACAGATCCTGAGCCGCGCGGGCCGCCGCAGGCGGGCACCGATGCTCCTCGTAGAGCTGCAGCAGCCCATTCACGACGCCATGGGCCCGACCATCGGGCATCGACGAGTTCACCATGCGTGGGAAGGGTGGCGCAGATGACGCACCGGCGCACTTGCCCACGAGCGCCGGCACGAGGGCGGCACGAAACGGTTCCGTTCGATCGTCGAGCGGCAGCGACGCCGAGACGATCTGTCGAAGACGTCCGAGCTCGGTGTCGTAGCGCAGGATCTCTCGAATGAGGCGCTCGCGTTCCTGGAAGTAGTCCGGGTAATGCCGCTCGATGTCGGCGGTCAGCGGACCGTCCAGCCAGATCGCCTGCCGCGCATCGTTTGCCGCCAGCGTGAAGTCGCGCCCTTCGTGCAGGCCACGCGCGAGATTCTTCAGCGCATCCGCTTCAGCGCGAAGCGTCGCGTGCAAGCGCTCGAGATGCTGCAGGCGCGCGCCTCGCCGTTCGTTCTCGCGGTCCCGCTCCAGACGCCACGCGTGATTGACCGTGACGGCAAACACGATAGCGACGGCAAGCGTGACGATGGCAGTGAGGAGGTGCGCCGCGGCGCGGCCGCCGGCACGCCGTTCGGACAGGAAGAAGCCCGCCGCGGCGAGCATCGCGAGCGCAGCCGCGGCAATCAGCGCGACGGGCAGGACGTGGTCGAACGACGCCATGGTCGAAGCACCATCAACGATCGGGGCGCAACTCCACTCAGGCTAGAACGACGCGCCGTCATTTCCCGGACCGCACGCCGCCGCCACTTCGCCGAACACGTCTTCGAGCCGGTACGGCTTGCGGATGCAGCGCAGCCCGAGTTGTCGTGCCACGTGCTCAGGGTCGAAGACCGCGGTGATGCACAGGACCGGGATCGACGAGAGGTCGGGGTCGTTGACCTGCTCCCGGCGGAACGCCCACCCGTCCATGACGGGCATCATGAGGTCGAGCAGGATGATGCACGGACGCTCCTGGCGCAAGCTCGCGAGAGCGTCCGCACCATTGGCGGCGGTGCGGACCTCGTACCCTTCCGCGGCCAGGGCTGTCCGCAGCAGCTCCCGCGCATCGGGGTCGTCTTCCACAACCAGCACCGAAGTCATTCGATTGCGTCCTCAGCATGGCTGCCGCCCGGCCATGTGTCGGTTGTGCAGCGGCACTCGGATGAGAACCCTGACCCGCTCCATTTTGTAACACTGTCGGTGCAGAACGACGGACACGGGAAGGCCGAGATCTGGATTTTGCGTGCAATGTCGTGCCGCGGCGCTCATCGGCCACGTTTCCGACGAGCGTATCCTCACAAAAGTGTGATCGACAAGCCGCAGTGGACCGCGTGTATAGCGGACGGGGGATATATCAGTGGCCGCCGGCTGAGCCCTATATAGATGTGGCGACCTCCGTCGCCGCTCCTGCCCCGCGGCTCCTGCCAGCCGCGGCCGGTTCGACTCGCTTTTGCTCGTCCCGCGTTCGTTTGCAATACTCACCGATGGGGTCCGTCAGCACAACGGCGGACCCGCCCATCCGTGTTTCTCGTCGCTAACTTCGATCGGGGCTGTGCAACCACTCCATCGCATCGCGTTCATCGCGGAACACGTCGATGCCGACGCCGGCAGGTTGGGCGTGCTGCGCGATGGCTGCAGCCAGTGGGCTGTGTGCCGGAGATCCGGCCACGATGGCCAGACGGCGGCGTCCGAGGAACTG
>JABFWM010000596.1 GCA_013362195.1 Acidobacteriota bacterium | reverse complement strand
TCTGAAGACCCGGCCGACAACCACTCGCGCCGCGTCCGCGCCGCCGGGTCTGAAGATCCGGCCTACAACGGCGACGTCGCCCATCGCCCTTCGCCCTTCGCCCCGCGATGCTACTCCCGTCTGCCCGGCGCTGGCGGGTCACCCGAGTGGTCCTCTTCCTCGTGCTCCTCCATGCGCACTTCGATGACGTCCCGCACCGGTGGCTGGAAGATCGACTGCACGCCCATCACGGCGTTGCCCAGCGACGCGCTCGTGCCGCGGCGCATCTTCCAGCGAATCCATCCACGCCGGTGCAGCCAGTGGATCACGCGTCGCGCGCCTTCGATCAGCAGGACGCCGGCGACGAGCAGTTGAAAGGCATCCATTGGCGTTTACTGCGGGCACGCGCCGCCGTTCACCACGACGATCGGGCGCGACTCGCGCGGGCGCAGGCGCGCGACGACATACCACTCGTCGCGCCAGCTCGAAAGCTGATAGATCCAGTAGGCCTCGTTCTCGAGGTGCAGGCGTCCGAACGGCTGCATGAACGACACGCCCTCGCGATCGCAGTAGGTGACGCGTGCGCCGATGTCGACGTCCGGCGTCTTGCCGGACGTCTGGCGCACCCAGCCGTGCGCAAAGGTGATCAATCCGCAGCCCTCGTCTTTCGGGCCCGGCGGGAACCTGCGCACGGCTTCGACGAAGGTCACGTCCCACTCGCCGCGCGTCGTACGCTCGTGCGCCCGATACACGGCTTCGAGCTGGATCGGGTACGCCTTCCGCTGCGCGTCCTGGTAGGGATGCCGCCACCGTGTGAAGCGGCGGCTCGCCAGCTTCTCTTCCTCGTTGAACGCGTCGGTGATGGCCGCAACGAGCGCGCGCGCCTCGGGCGAGTTGACCGACACCCGCGTGATTGGCAGCGGCGCCGCGTCGCCGGCAAGCGCGATCCCGTCCTTCGGCGTCGTCGGCTCGCGTGGATCGTACGGATCGCCAGCGTAGTCGGTGCGGACGCCGAGACGACGCTCGCAGAAGATCCGCACCACTTCTGGTGTGCGCACCATGAGCGGACGCGGGTCGTCGTCGTCGATCCACGCCGTCCAGCGCGCGTCGGGGCCCGGCGCGCCCCACCACTTCTTCGGCACGTCCGTCAGCGCGATCGGGATCGCCGTCGGCAGGAGCGGCCAGGGCACGCTCCAGGATCCATCGTAGGACGCGAACGGCAGCATGACGCCGTCGCGCCGCAGCACGGCCAGCGAGACGCGGGTGTGCGCGTCCGCGGCCGGCGGCACAGGCGGAGCGGCCGCCAGGAACGCGAGCGCGGCGATCAGCAGCGCGGATCGCATCCGCGAATCCTAGCACTTGAACGCGGACGGATGACGGACGGCCGGGCGGTCTCCGCGCCGACCGCGGCGAGTCGAGCCGCTCACGCGCAGCGGCACTGCGAGGATTACCGATCCAGGACTTCGCGAACCTTCTTCAGCAGCTCGTCGCGCGAGAACGGCTTGGCCAGGAAATCGGTGGCCAGATCGGCATCGAGCTGCCCCGGATACCCCGAGATGCAGAGCAGCTTCAGGGTGCGTCGCCGCCCGCGCAGCTGGTGCGCCAGTTCCGCGCCCGTCATGTACGGCATCCGCATGTCGGTGAGCAGGAGATCGATCGAGTCGCCGTGCTGCTCGAATAGCTTCATCGCTTCCTGCCCGTTGCGGGCCTCGTGCACGATGTAGCCCGCGCGGGTGAGCGCCTGCGCGAACAACTGCCGGACCGCCGGTTCGTCCTCGACGAGGAGAATCGTTTCAAGTGTAGGAGAACGATCGATCATGGCGCTGACTGGGAGTCGATACATCCAGGCGGCCGTTGCAAACCCGCCGCCGCGCATGCCTTACAGGTTTCGCCGCCATTCATCCGCGGCACGTGAAGGGGCGCCCGGCGTGTGCGCCGCGCGCACACGCCGCGCGCCGCCGCCGCACACCGCCGGGGACCCGAGCCGGGACCCGGACCGTCGAACCCGTCGACCCTCCAGCCTATCCCTTCTTTTTCTCTGCGGTCATTCCCGTCGGCCGCTCGAGCATCTGCGCGGCGCCCCAGCAGATCGACGCCCACAGCAGCCCGACGATCCATCCGGCAATGACGTCCGTTGGATAGTGTACGCCAAGGCAGACGCGCGTCACGCCCGTCACCAGCGTGACGAGCATCGCGATCGCCAGGCAATAGAATTTCGTCAGCCGTCCGCTCGACACGTGCATCAGGACGGCGCCGAGGGTCAGGTACACGACCGCAGACGTCAGGGCGTGGCCGCTGGGAAAGCTCGGCGACGTGACGTCGCGCAGGTGCGGCACGACGCTCGGCCGCGTCCGGACGAAGGCGCTCTTCAGCGCGACGTTCACGAACGACCCGCCGGCCGACGTGATCAAGACGAACAGCGCCGTGCGGTAGCGCGTCTGCAGCAGCAGGAATCCGACAACGGCGATCACGACAAGGCCGAGAATGACGGGGCTGCCGAGCGCGGTGAGATCGAGGAGCGCGCCCTGCAGCCACGGCGGTCCGATCAGGCGGGACGGATCGTTCGGATTGCGCAGCGCGAGCAGGATCCGCGTGTCGAACGCCATCGTCTCCCCTTCCATCACCTCGCTGGCGAGCTTGAGGAAAGCGAAGAGCAGCGTGGAGGCGGCGAGCGCGATGAGCAGCCAGGCGATTTCGTGCCGCTCGAGACGGGTAAGGTGCATGAACGGCCGCCGCCACCATGGGACGGCAGCGTGCCGCGGCTTCATGACGTCGCTCGCCGGCCGCCTCGGAAGGGCGCGGCCCCCACGCGTCGCAAATACCGGCGGCCGTTTCTCCGTTTGCCTTCAGCCACACGTGCTACGCGTTCGTGGGATACAGGGAAGGGTTCTCGCCGTGTACGTCACTCCACCGGCGTGAAAATGCGCTCACACGCGGACCTGCACTTTCGCGGCCCTGATCATCAGCACCGGCACCTCGACGCTGTGCCGGACGCGATCGGCGGTGCTGCCGCGCAGCAGGTCGTTGATGAACCGATGCCCGTGCGTGGACATGGCGATCAGGTCCACGCGCTCCTCCTGCGCGACCTTGATCAACTGCGTCGCCGGATCGCCCATCGCGAGGCGGGTGCGGGTGGGGAAGCCCTGCGACGAGAGGTCCTCCGCAATCCGCTCGAGATACGCGCGGTCCTCCTTCATCTCCTCGGAATCGCGCAGCTTCAGTTCTTCGTAGTGCCGCGCCGCCCAGCCGTCGGCCACGTGCACGAGCAGCAGCGCCGCGCCGGTCAGCGTCGCCAGCTGCCGCACGTGGTCCAGCACCGTGCGATCCGCGTCCGAATGCTCGATGGCGATAAGGATGTTGGAATACATGCCTCACCTCACCCCTATCTGACGAACGTCTGCCACAGCAGCCAGGCATTGAGCGCCGCGATGAGCACCGCGACCGGCCACGCGAGCACGCGCATCCACACCGGCGCGACGAGCTCCCCCATCTTGCGGCGATCCCCGGTGAACATGACGAGCGGGAACACCGCGAACGGCAGCTGCAGGCTGAGGATCACCTGGCTCAGGATCAGCAGTTGTCCCGTGCCGCGCTCGCCGTACAGCGCGACGGTGATGAGCGCGGGGATGATGGCGATCAGCCGGGTGATGAGGCGCCGCAGCCACGGACGCAGCCGGATGTTCAGGAACCCCTCCATGACGATCTGTCCGGCGAGCGTCCCGGTGAGCGTGGCGTTCTGACCGGAGAACAGCAGCGCGACGGCGAACAGCGTGCTCGCGAGCGACGTGCCCAGCAGCGGCGCCAGCAGCAGATACGCGTCCGAGATGTCCGCCACGTCCTCGTGCCCGCTGCCGTGGAAGGTGGCGGCCGCCATCACCAGGATCGCGCCGTTCAGGAACAGCGCCGACATCAGCGCGACCGTCGAATCGATCGTCGAGAAGCCCACGGCCTGCCGCCGGCTCTCGACATCGTCGCCATACTTGCGCGTCTGCACGATCGACGACTGGAGATACAGGTTGTGCGGCATCACCGTCGCGCCGAGGATGGCGACGGCGATGTAGAGCATGTCGGGGTTGCGGACGATCTCGCCGCTCGGCAGGATGCTGCGCGCGATCCCCATGAGATCGGGCCTCGCGAGCGCCAGCTCTCCCGCGAACGATCCGGCGATGCCGACGATCAGCAGCACGACGATCGCTTCCACGTAGCGGAAACGGTGATTCTGGAGCCAGAGC
>JABFWM010000331.1 GCA_013362195.1 Acidobacteriota bacterium | reverse complement strand
CTGATTTCGTTCTGCGTGCTCGTGATCGCACAGGCCGCGCCGGCCCAGCGGTCGTGGCCCGCGCCGCTCCAGTCGCCGGACGGGCACACGAGCATTCAAGTGATGCAGCACGAGAGCGGCGACCTGGTGTGGCGCGTCACTCGCGACGGCAAGCCCGTGCTGCTCGACTCGCCGCTCGGGATTCGGCGCGCCGATCAGGCCTTCGAATCGGGCCTGACGTTCGTCAGCGCCAGCGACGAGCGGTCGATCGACGAGCACTACACGATGCCGCACGGCAAGCGCCGCGAGCGCCACGTCGTCGGACGCGAGCGCACGCTGACGTTCGCGAACGCCGCCGGCGCGCGCGTCGAGATCGTGCTGCGCGCGCATGACGACGGGGTCGCCTTCCGGTATCGTTTTCCGGAGCGCGACCCCGGCGAGAAGGCCGTCGCCGACGAGCGGACCGGCTTTCACGTCCCCGACGGATCCGCGGCGTGGCTGCTTCCGCATCAGCAGGTGCACAAGTACGGCCCCGCGTACGAAGAGCTGTGGATCGAGAGCCGGGCCGGCGAGCGCGCGCCGCGGCCGGACGGATGGTCGTTCCCCGCACTCTTCAGGACGCCGCAGAACGTCTGGCTGCTCGTCACCGAATCAGGCCTCGACGAGCAGTACTGCGGATCGCACCTCGCGGCCGACGTGCAGAACGGCGTCTACCGGCTGAAGTTCCCCGATCCGAAGGAAGGCCTCGGCGTCGGCGCCGTCGAGCCGGTCTCGTCGCTGCCCTGGACGATACCGTGGCGCGTGGTCATCGTCGGCGACGCGGCGGGACGGATCCTGGAATCGGATCTGGTCGACGATCTCGCGCCGGCGACGACGATCACGGATACGAGCTGGATCAGGCCGGGACGGGCCGCCTGGAGCTGGTGGTCGCAGAGCGACAGCCCGAAGCATGCCGAGGCGCTGAACGAGTTCACGGATCTGGCGGCGGAGATGGGCTGGGAGTACGCGCTGGTCGACGCGAACTGGAACGTCATGCAGACCGGCACGATCGACCAGGTCGTCGCGCACGCGAAGGCGAAGCGCGTGGGCCTGCTGTTCTGGTACAACTCCGGCGGCCCGCACAACGAGGTGAGCGAAGCGCCGCGCGATCGGATGCACATCCGCGAGGTGCGCCGCGAGGAGTTCGCGACGCTGCAGAAGTGGGGCGTGAAAGGCGTGAAGGTGGACTTCTGGCACAGCGACAAGCAGGACCGCATCAGGCAGTACCGCGACCTGCTCGCCGACGCCGCCGAGTTCCACCTGATGGTCGACTTTCACGGCTGCACGATGCCGCGCGGCTGGGCGCGCGAGTTCCCGAATCTGATCGGGATGGAAGCGGTGTTCGGCGCCGAGCAGTACAAATTCAACGAGGGCTTCGCGGCGCGCGCGGCCTCGCACAACAGCATCCTTCCGTTCACGCGCAATGTCGTCGGCGCGATGGACTACACGCCGGTCACGTTCAGCGACGCGCGGTATCCGCACCAGACCACCAACGCGCACGAGCTCGCGCTGTCGGTCGTGTTCGAGACGCCGGTTCAGCACTTCGCCGACAGCGCGGTCTCATATCGCGCGCTGCCGCAGGCGGCGAAGACGTTCCTGATGGCGGTGCCGACCGCATGGGACGAGACGCGCGCGCTCAGCGGCGAGCCGGGCAAGTCCGTTGTCGTCGCGCGCCGCAGCGGGCGCGTGTGGTACGTGGGCGGGATCAACGGCCGCAACGAAGCCGACACGGTGACGCTCGATCTCGGGTTCCTGGACAAAGGGGAATGGACCGCGACCGTGGTCCGCGACGGCGCGCAGAACCGCGCCTTTGCCACTGAGACGAGGCCGGCCGCCCCGATCGGCGCGCTCACGATCGCGATGCGCCCGCGCGGCGGCTTCGTCGTGCGGCTCGCGCCGCGGGGACAGCGGTGAGACGGCGGGCCTTTCTGAAGACGGCGGCATCCACCGGCGCGCTCGCCTTGGCGCCGCTCGCGGCAATCGCCGGCCAGCGGGAGGCCGCCCCTGCGCGGGATCGCGGCATCTGGATCGAGGTGATGCGGCGGCTGGCCGATCCGGTGCTCACGAACCTGGCGCAGGGCACGTTGAAAGCCCGCATGCCGGTCGAGCAGGCGCCGGGCGCAGATCGACGGGCCGTCACGCATCTGGAAGCGTTCGGCCGGTTGATGGCCGGCATCGCGCCCTGGCTCGAGGCTGGCGCGGACGACGGCCCTGAAGGACAACTGCGCGCGACATACCGCGCGCGTTCGCTGCAGGCGCTTGGACGCGCCGTCGATCCCGGCTCGCCCGACTTCATGAACTTCACGCGGCAACGCCAGCCGCTCGTCGACGCCGCTTTCCTGGGACAGGCGCTGCTCCGTGCGCCGCGCGCGCTGATCGCGGAGCTCGACGAGCGCACCACGCGCAATCTGGTGGCGGCGCTCGAGTCCACCCGCGCGATCGCGCCCGGCTACAACAACTGGCTGCTGTTCAGCGCGACGGTCGAAGCGGCGCTGAAGCGCCTCGGCACGCGCTGGGACGGCGTGCGTGTCGACTACGCGCTGCGGCAGCACGAGCAGTGGTACAAGGGCGACGGCGCGTACGGCGACGGACCTGAGTTCCACTGGGACTACTACAACAGCTTCGTCATTCACCCGATGCTGCTCGACGTGCTCGACGCGTGCGCGGAGGACGACACCGCGTGGAAGGACATGCGACCGCGGGTCGAGCAGCGCGCGCGGCGCTACGCCGCCGTGCAGGAACGGCTGATCGCGACTGATGGATCGTTCCCGCCGATTGGCCGTTCGCTCGCCTATCGCTGCGGCGCGTTCCACCTGCTGGCGCAGATGGCGCTCCGGCGCGCGCTCCCCGACGGGGTCGCGCCCGCGCAGGTCCGCGGCGCGCTCACCGCGGTGATCACGCGGACGCTGCACGCGCCGGACACGTTCGATCGGGAGGGCTGGCTGCAGATTGGCTTCTGCGGGCACCAGCCCGGAATCGGCGAGGGCTACATTTCGACCGGCAGTCTCTATCTCTGCTCGGTGGCGCTGCTGCCGCTGGGCCTGCCGGCGACCGACGAGTTCTGGTCGGCACCCGCGCAGCGATGGACCCAGGCTCGCGCGTGGTCAGGCGAGCGCGTCGCCATCGACCACGCGCTCGCCCCCTGAATCAGAACTTCACTTTCATCGCCAGCTGGATCTGCCGTTCGGTGGTTCCGCAGAGCGCGCACGACGGGTTCGACAGCATCGCCGAAATCCTGCCGACGGCGGCGTTGCCAATCTGGCCGTTGGGCTGCGCGAACTGCGGATGGTTCAGCACGTTGAAGGCCTCGATGCGCAGCTCGTGCTCGACATGACCAACGCGCGTGTTCTTGATGAGCGACGCGTCGATGTTGAACTGGCCGGGCCCCCGCATGATGTTGCGGCCGCTGCTGCCGTAGGTGCCGGTCGTATCCGCCGGCGGCACGAAGCAGGACGTGTCGTACCAGCGATCGATGCTGCGGTCTCCCGACGAGAGGGTGCCCGAGCAGACCCGGTTCGGACGGTTGCCGGTCCCGGTCGAGAGCACGCTCTGCGTCTGCGTGACGGTGAACGGCAGTCCGGATCGCAGATAGAGCAGGCCGGCAAGCTCCCATCCGCCGTAGAGCGTGTTCGACGCCCACGGGATCTCGTAGGTCCAGCTCGAGCTGAACGTGTGCGTGACGTCGTAGTCCGCCGGCCCGCGGTTGTACTCCGGATCGTAGACGTTGGTGAGCGTCACGGTGCCGTCGTTGTCGGAGTTCAGATCGATGGCGCGGCCGTAGGTGTAGGCGTTGAGGAACGAGAAGCGGTTCGCGAAGCGCCGCTGGAACTTGACGAGCAGCCCGTTGTAGTCCACGAACCCGCGGCTCTGGGCCTGGCCGAGGGTGCGCAGCGCCGGCGAGATCGTCGCGTACGGGCGGTTCACGTTCTGATCGGTGACGCCGACGACGGGCGGCGCCTGGTTGGGATCGCCCTTCAGCATCATCTGACGGCTGCGCGAGCCCGAGTACGCCACTTCGACCATGTACTTGCTGCCGAACTGACGCTGCACGTTCACGTTGAAGTTGTGGGCGTAGCCGTCGCGGAAATTCACGTCGAAGATCGAGCGCGTCGTCCCGGCCGGGGCGCGGTTCGGATCGACCCCGGGAGGCGGCGGCAGTCCGTCCGAGAGCTTCAGGCTGGTGCCGAAGTTGGTC
>JABFWM010000317.1 GCA_013362195.1 Acidobacteriota bacterium | reverse complement strand
GGTATCCGCCTCGTAGATGAACGCGGTCAGGTCTTCGCAGAAGAAGATGCCGCGCTTGGCGTAGTCCATCACCCGGACGATGCGGGTGAGCGTCTCGTTCAGCTCGCGCAGCGTGACGGTCGTGGAGAGCCCGCCGGGAACGACGGTCTGCGGGTGCGGATACTTGCCGTAGAGCAGCGCGTAGGCCTCGCGCGGGATGCGCGTCATGTGAATCCCCTCGAGGTACAAGCGTCCGGTGAGCGGATTCAGGGCGGCCATCATGTCGGCAATCGTCTTGTGGCCGTGCACGTCGCCGTGCGGCGCGGTCGTGTGCAGCGCGCGCGCCCACAACGACGGGTTGGTCCGCTGCACGACGAGCTGCGAGTAATCGGGGCCGGCCAGCACGTAGAGGTGCAGCGGGTTGTCGAGCATGAAATCCAGCGCGAGCTGGATGTTGCGCAGGGCCAGTCCCATCGGCGGCGGCGTGATGCCGAAGGCCATCTCGATCGCGAGCGACGAGGCGACGGAATGCACGCCGCCGCAGACGCCGCAGACGCGGCTGGAGATGAACATCGCATCGCGCGGATCGCGGCCCTTGAGAATCACTTCGTAGCCGCGAAACAGCGTGGCCGCGGAGTTCGCCTCGCGCACCTGCCGGTTCTCCAGATCGACGACGGCATGGAACGAGAGCGCGCCGGCGACCCGCGTCACCGGATCGATGTCGAAGTCGCGCACGTGCGCGTTGCGCTTGACGAGCTCTTCGATCTGCGACCGATCGATGTCGACCGGCGTATAGGCGAACGCGTCGGCGCCCACCAGGCGCGGCGTGCCGTCGGCATCGAACTCGATCGGCAGGTTCTGGAAGCACATGCTAGGCGGCGCCTCCGGTGTGCCGGGCGCGGGTGTCGTCCGGACTCTCGAGCGCCACGTCGAAGCCGTCCGATTGCGGGCACAGGCCCCGGCGCTGCGCCGTGCCGCGGCGTTCCGCGAGCGCCTTCCGCTCCGCCGGCAGCACCTGGTACTCGCCGCCGTAGGCACGTTCGGCGGGCGTCACCCAGCCGCTGCGGTATTTCTCGAACGGCGCATCACGACCCGGCCGCTCCGACGCGAAATACTGAATCCGGTCGTAGAAATATTCCGCGACGCGATGCGCCAGCGTCGGCTTGCCGACGGCGAGCCCCCAGCCGCTCGGCACCTGATCGTGCCAGCGGATCTCGCGGTTCCGCTCGGATTCGGTGAGCCGGCGCAGCGGCCGCGTCCACGTGCCGACCAGCTTCGCCAGCGCCGTCGAGAATCGCGAGCCGGGCGGGCGCTTGTAGAACGGCGTGAAGCGATCGGGAAAGCCCGGCATCGTGCACCCGATGCAGACGCCGCCGGCCACCATGCACCCGCCCATGTGCCCGACGGCGCCGCGCTCGACGATGTTGCAGTCGACGACCGGGCCCCAGCAGCCGACATCGACGAGACACTCCTTCTCGCCGTACTCCTTCGCGAAGGTGCCTTCTTCGTACCATCCGGCGCGCGGACAGTGACGATGGACCGTCTCACCGAGCAGCCATGCGGGCCGTCCGAGCTCGTCGAATTCCGGGAGCGGTCCCTGGCGATTGAGGAACAGCAGCAGCAGCGCGACGGTCTCGGTGAAGTTGTCGCCGACCGGCGCGCACCCGGGGACGTTGATCACCGGCAGCCCGTAGGCGCTGCGATACTCGCGCCCGAGGAAGTCCATCATGCTCATCGCGCCGGTGGCGTTGCCGTACGCGGCCGGAATCCCGCCCCACGTCGCACACGTGCCGATCGCGATGACCGCCGCGGCGCCCGGCGCGAGCCGCCGCACCCATTCGGCGGTGGCGATGCGCCGGCGCCGTTCGCCGGGTTCCCACAACGGGAGCGCGCCTTCCGCGGACCACGGCTCGCCGTCGATGGTCAGGTGCTCGTCGGCCACGGAGCCTTCGTAAATGATCACGTACGGCGCGTCGAGCTCGCCGCGCTCCGCGCGCACGAAGTCGTGCGTGAAGTGGTCGCCCGACTCCACCGCGGTCGCGTAGTGGTGGAGGACGAGAATCGGCAGCCCCGGCATGGAACCCGTCAGCAGCTCTTCGACCGACGGCTCGGTCGCGCCCAGCGCCGAGATCGTGCAGCCGTCGCAGCTCATGCCGGACAGCCAGAACGCGTAGACCTTCGACAGCGGTCCCTGCGTCGCGCTGCGGCCGCCGGTCGCGTGAATGCGGTCGGCCAGCTCCCCCATCGTCGCGCCCGCGACGTTGCCGAACTGTGCGTGTTCGTGGCGGCTGCGCTCGCCCGGCAGCGGCCGGTCGACGCACGCCGGCATCGCGATCGTCACCATCTGTTCGGGCATCAGCGTTTCCCCAGCCGCCGCAGCGCGCGTTCGTGTTGGCCGATGGCGCCGTCGAGATCGTGGAGGCTCCGCGTCAGCGGATCGAGGGAGGCCTGCAGCGCCGCCGCGGCGGCGGGCACGCGTGGAGTCACCCGGGAGACGAGCGCCGTCTGCTGCTCGATCGCACGAACGCCGGTGGCGATGCGCTGCATCAGCGCCCGGATCGCTTCGAGGGGTTTGAGAATCAGGAGGAGACCCACGACGAGCGTCGTGAGAAACGCCCAGAGCGCGAGCACCGACACCATGGCGAGCAGCAGGGAGATCGACTCACCGATCATCGCAGCACCGTGCTCACCCGCCGCGCCACGTGTTCGAGCGACGTTGCCGCGCGGCCGAGCGAGGCATCCACCGGCCGCAGCGCCTCACCGATCACCGCGAGCGACGACAGGTCCGCGACGTTCGCCTCGACGCCGCGCGCGGCCGCCGCCGTGCGGCGCGCCATCCGCAGCGTGTCCTGGAGCGTGCGGATCACGAGGAGCGACTCCTTCACGATCACCGCCGTCGCGGGCAAGGCGCCCAGCAACCCGATCGTCCACACAACGATGATCGCGGTGGTCATGGTGCGAGCCCCATCAACTGGCGTGGCGGGCGGCGGGCGGACCGATCGAGCGCCGCGTCGATCGGCCGTTCGAGGCCCCGGGTCGCGTCCTCGATCCGGCTGACATTCCGATCGATGAGCGTCGTGACCCCCGAGAGATGATCGCGAAGCGAAGCAGTACCCGTCGCCACACCCGCGAGCGCCGTCTTCGTGTCGCGCAGCGCGCGCGAGATCAACCAGAGCTGGACGCCAATCGTGCTCAGCACGACGACCAGCGCCAGCACGAGCACCCCGGCGTACACGAGGGTGGCAGCGGTGAGCAGCCGCACGATCATCCTTTCCCCGCGAGCGCCGCGTGCAGGCGATCGATCTTCTGCTCGAGGCGCCGCGTCGAATCGGACAGCCGCTGCAGCGACCCGACGGTCTGCTCGAGCATCCAGATCGCGACCGTGTTCCCCGCGATCTCCTTGCCGACGATCCAGATCGCGCCGGCATGACGATCGATGCTCTTGGCGGCGGCGATGATGACGCCGAGCAGCACCGCGACAATCACGATAACGGCCGCGAAGACCGCGAGCGACAGCCACCACAGTTCAATGACGCTCATGCCCTGCTCCGACCGCGCGTTCGATGGTTCGCCGGGCGGCCGCTCCTCGAGCGTTGCCGCGGAGATCGAAACGATGCCGATCTTATACCTGTCGAATGCGGATCGCCCTGCAATCGCGCGGCGGCGCCGCTGGACGTGCGTGCCTGGTTCGGTTAGATGTAGGGAGCGTCAGCGGGTCGTGTGGCGGTTTTGCCGGCACGGCAGCGCGCGTCCGGCGCGCGTAGCCAGCTGAAGCGGATGACGTGGGCACACCATGCGCGACGTCGAGGGTATCGACGAGATCCTCCAGATCATGTACTGGTTGCAGGGCGAAGGGCTGCTCGCCGATGCATCGGCCGATGACCTCGCGCGGTTCCTCCCCTGGCCGCGATCGCGGATCGAAGCCCTGCTGCAGGACATGCGCGGCCTTGGCCTCGTCGCGCCTCGGGACTTTACGGATCGTCCGTCTCGCTTCATACTGACGGCGGCCGGACGCCGCGAAGGCGCGCGACGCTTTTCCGAGGAATTTGCGTCCATGACGCGCGCCGGTCACGGCGAGTGCGGCGATGCCGAGTGCGAGTGTCACGTGACCGGTTCGATCGACGATTGCCGCCATCGTCGTGAATGAAGGCCGCGTGACGACGCGGGATTGAGACGCGGGCGCGGCAGGAGGCACACGGATGAGCCCCGATCATCGGATGGTCAGCGGCGCCACCGTGTTGGCGGCGTGCGCGTGCGGCAC
>JABFWM010000684.1 GCA_013362195.1 Acidobacteriota bacterium | reverse complement strand
ACGTTCACGCATTTCCGCGCGCTATCGCTGCGGGATGGAGGAGGCCGTGCAGATGCTCAGACGAACCCTGTCGGTGGTGGCGGCCGCGATCGCAGCCGCCGCGCTCCTGAGCGCGAACGGGCAAACGGCGGTCGCGCCAGCGCCCGCCGCCGCCGCCCGAATCAAGATCGACATCGACCGGACGATTGGCCCGGTCGATCCGCTGCTGTTCGGCAACTTCGCCGAGCACCTCGGGCGCATGATCTACGGCGGGATCTACGACGAGAAGAGCCCGCTCTCCGACCGCTTCGGGTTCCGCCGCGACGTGATGGACGCCGTCAAGGGCCTCAACGTGTCGATCCTGCGCTGGCCGGGCGGCAACTTCGCGTCGGGGTACAACTGGAAGGACGGCATCGGACCGAAGGACCAGCGGCCGGCGCGGCCCGAGCTGGCGTGGAACGACATCGAGAGCAACCGCTTCGGCACCGACGAGTTCCTCCGCTACACCGAGACGATCGGCGCCGAGCCGTACATCTGCGTCAATCTCGGCCTCGGGTCGATCGGCGACGCGCGCGACTGGGTCGAGTACACCAACAGCGCCCGCCACACCTACTGGGCCGACCTGCGGCGCAAGAACGGCCGCGATCAGCCGTACGCCGTGAAGTACTGGGCGCTCGGCAACGAGATTGACGGCCCCTGGCAACTCGGACACAAGGACGCGGACGAGTACGCGCGGTTCGCGCTCGAAGCCGCCAAGGCGATGCGCGGCATCGATCCGTCGATCAAGCTCGTCGCCAGCGGGTCGAGCAACTACGGGCCGAACGCCGACTGGGTGTTGTGGAACCGCACCGTGCTGCAGACGCTCCGCAACCAGATCGATTACATCGCGCTCCACACCTACATCAACAATCGCGACAACGATCTCGAACGCTATCTCGGGGGATCGCAGCTGACGATCGAGCGCTACATCGACACCACGCGTGCGCTCATTCGCGAGGTGCAGACCGGCCCGACCCCGCGGCCGATCTACATCGCCTACGACGAGTGGAACGTGTGGTATCGCACCGGCAACCGCGAGAAGCTCGAAGAGGTCTACAACTTCGAGGACGCGCTCGCGATGGGCATGTTCTTCAACGCCTTCTTCCGCAACGCCGACGTCGTCCGCATGGCCAACCTGGCGCAGATGGTCAACGTGATCGCCCCGATCATGACGAACGACACCGGGCTGTTCCTGCAGCCGATCTACTTCCCGATTGTCGAGTTCGGGAAGCAGCGCGGGAATACGGCGCTCGACACGTGGGTGTCATCGCCCACCTACAAGGTGCCGGGCCGGCCCGGCGACGTGAAATACCTCGACGTCTCGTCCACCTACGATGCCGCGCAGAAGCTGATCTACGTGAACGTCCTCAACCGCAGCAAGGACCGCGATCTGACCGCGACGATCGAGACACAGGCGAAGGTGGATGGCTCGGCGTCAGTGTGGCAGATGCAGCAGAGCGACCTGAAAGCGACGCACACCTTCGGCGACGACCGGAAACTCCGTCCGGCGACGTCCACGGCGACCCTGCAGTGGTCGCAGGGCGCCGCCTCCTACACCTTCCCGGCGCACTCGCTTACGATAGTGCGTCTGAAGGCAGCCGACGTACGCTCGCACTGAAATGGGCGCGTCTCTGCTGGGCAGGCCGGGCCTGCGGATCTGGTGATCACCGACGGGATCGATTCACGGCACACGATGAGCACTCACGGCTTCACCATCGGCATCGATTACGGAACGAACTCCGTCCGCGCCGTCGTCGTCGACTGCGCCGACGGGCGCGTCGTCGGCACGCGCGTGTTCGAGTATCCGAGCGGTGATCACGGCGTGCTGCTCGATCCGAAGCAGCCGCACCTGGCGCGCCAGAATCCCGAGGACTACCTCGCGGGGCTGCGCGCTTCGGTCACCGGCGCCCTGTCCGACGCCGAGCGCCATGACGGCTTCGTGCGGGATCGCGTGATCGGAATCGGCGTCGACACGACGGGCTCGACACCGCTGCCCATCGATGCGCAGGCGCAGCCGCTCGCGCGCGACCCGGCGTTCCGCGGCAATCTCGCCGCGCACGCCTGGCTGTGGAAGGACCATACGTCGGCCGACGAGGCCGCGGCGATCACCGAGGCCGCGAAGCAGCACGCGCCGGAACTCCTCGCGCCCATCGGCGGCACCTACTCCTCCGAATGGTGGTGGTCGAAGATCTGGCACTGCCTCAACGTCGCGCCGGAGGTCTTCGACGCCGCCGCGAGCTGGGTGGAGCTGGCCGACTTCATCCCCGCCGTCCTGGCAGGCGTCCGCGAGCCGGCGGCCATCGTCCGTTGCGTCTGCGCCGCCGGCCACAAGGCGATGTACTCCGACGCCTGGGGCGGCCTGCCGCCAACGGCGTTTCTTGCGCGGCTCGATCGCCGCCTCGCGGACCTGCGCGATCGGCTGTACGACAAGGCCTGGCCCCCCGGCCGTCCCGCGGGTCACCTGTCCGACGAGTGGGCGGCGACGTTGGGACTGCCGGCGGGGATGCCGATCGCGATGGGCGGGTTCGACGCCCACTATGGAGCGGTCGGCTCCGGCATCACCACCGGCACGCTCGTGAAGATCATCGGCACGTCGACGTGCGACTGCGCGATCGCGCCGGCCGCCGATCGCATCCAGGACATTCCCGGCATCTGCGGCATCGTCAACGGTTCGATCATGCCCGGCTATTTCGGGATCGAAGCGGGGCAGTCGGCCGTTGGCGATCTGCTGAACTGGTGGGTCGAGCGGATCTGCGGCGGCGGGGCAGGCCTTCACGACGCGCTGACGCGCGACGCCGCGCAGCTCGCGCCGGGCGAGTCCGGCCTCGTCGCGCTCGACTGGAACAACGGCAACCGCACCGTGCTCGTCGATCCCCGGCTCACCGGCCTGATCGTCGGTCAGACGTTGCACACGACCCGCGCCGAGGTGTACCGCGCGCTCATCGAAGCGACCGCCTACGGTGCGCGCGCGATCGTCGAGCGCGTCCGCGATTACGGCGTGGCCGTCGATCGCGTCGTCTGCTGCGGCGGGATCGCCGAGAAGAACGACCTGTTCATGCAGATCTACGCCGACGTCATCGGCCAGCCGATGTTGATCGCGGGGTCGCCGCAGACGCCGGCGCTCGGCGCCGCCCTGTCGGCGGCCGTGACGGCGGGACGCGCGGCCGGCGGTTACGGCGACTGGACCGAGGCGCAGACGCGCATGACGACGCTGAAAGAGAAGCGGTTCGAGCCGCGCCCGGACGCGCGCGCGGTCTACGACGAGCTGTATGCGATCTATCGCGAGCTGCACGACGCATTCGGCGGCGTCCCCGGCGCCGGCGCCGACTTTTCAGCGGTGATGAAGCGCCTGCTCGCGATCAAGGCGCGCGCGACGGGGGTCGCGGCATGAGCGCCCGCGAGCTGCGCGAGATCGTCTACGAGGCGAACCGTGCGCTGGCGCAGACCGGCCTCGTGATGGGCACGTTCGGCAACGTCTCGCAGGCGGATCACGCGGCGGGCGTGTTCGTGATCAAGCCGAGCGGCGTGCGCTACGACGCGCTGACGCCAGCCGACATGGTCCCGATCTCGATCGAGACCGGCAACGTGATCGACAGTCAGCGCCGTCCATCCTCGGATACGCCGACGCATCTCGAGCTCTATCGCGCCTTCGGCTGCGGCGGCATCGTCCACACCCATTCCGAGTACGCGACCGTGTTCGCGCAGGCGCGCGCGCCAATCCGCTGCATGGGCACCACCCATGCCGATTACTTCCGCGCCGACGTGCCGGTCACCCGTCCATTGACCCGCGAGGAAGTGGAGCGCGACTACGAGCGGAACACCGGGCTCGTCATCGTCGAGGCGCTGCGCCGCGAAGGACTGTCGTGCCACGACATGGCGGCCGTGCTCGTCGCGAACCACGGACCGTTCACGTGGGGGGACACGGCCATGGCGGCAATCGAGCACGCGGAGGTGCTCGAGTACCTCGCGCGCGTGGAGTGGCGCGTGCGCGCGCTCGCCGCGGACGTGCCGCGCCCGGACGCCTTCCTGATTGAGAAGCACTACTTCCGCAAGCATGGACCGCAGGCATATTACGGACAGAAAGAACAGTGAACAGCGAGACGGACAGAAGGAACAGTGAACAGCGTCCGCCTGTCGCAGCAGGCGAACGAGCGCCGCGAGTGAGCCCACGGGAGCGGAGCGGGGCCTGGGGCCCCCGCGAGCGACCGTGAGATCGGAAGAGCGTCGT
>JABFWM010000001.1 GCA_013362195.1 Acidobacteriota bacterium | reverse complement strand
ATGACAGAGGTCGTCGCCTTCATCGGTGGGTACGCCACCCGCGCACGCGCCCCGGTCCGCACCAGCACCAACGTCACCTCGGTCACGCGCGTGGACGACGGCTACCATGTCGTCACGAGCGCGGGCGAGATCCGCTGCCGCTGCCTGGTGCTGGCGAGCGGCGCGTGCAATCTGCCGAGCGTGCCCGCGCTGCGATCGGCGATGCCGGCGTCGCTCGAGCAGGTCACCGCGTTCGACTATCGCAACCCCGCGCAGCTGCCCGACGGCGGCGTGCTCGTCGTCGGCGCCTCGGCGACCGGCGTGCAGCTCGCCGACGAGATCCACCGCTCGGGACGGCGCGTCATCGTGTCGGTCGGCGAACACGTGCGGCTGCCGCGCCTCTATCGCGGGCGCGACGTGTTGTGGTGGATGGAGGCGGCCGGGATCTGGGACCAGCGCTTCGACGCCATCGACGACCTGGCGCGCGCGCGGCGGCTCCCGTCGCCGCAACTCGTCGGGACGCCCGATCGCGTGACGCTCGATCTCAATGCGTTGAGCGGGATGGGCGTCGAGCTCGTCGGCCGGCTGTCGGCAATCCGCGACGGCCGGGCGCTGTTCTCCGGCGGGCTGCGCAACATGTTCGCGCTCGCCGACCTCAAGATGGAGCGCCTGCTCGACACGTTCGACGAGTGGGCGCGCGCCGGCGGACGCGACGCCGACGTCGCCCCGCCCGAACGCTTCGAGCCGACGCGCGTGCCCGCGACCTCACGTCTGCAGATCGATCTGCGCGCCGGCGGGATCCGTTCGATCGTGTGGGCGACCGGATTCCATCCCGATTATCGCTGGCTGACCGTGCCGGTCGTGGACGGGAAAGGACAGCTGCGCCACGACGGTGGGGTAGTCGAGAGTCCGGGCCTGTACGCGCTCGGCCTGCCGGTGCTCCGCCGCCGCAAGTCGACGTTCATCCACGGCATCGAGGACGACGCGCGCGAGGTCATCGCGCATCTTGCCGGCTATCTCGCCGGTCGCGGCGCGCGTTCCAGCGGATTCGCGGACTAGTCGCGGTCCGGCGGTTTGATGTCGAGCGACTGCGGCGTGACGTCGCGCTTGGGCTGCGGCACCGCCGCCGTGCGCTGCGCGCGCAGGCTGCGCACGCGGTTGAAATCCGCGAGCGCCTCTTCCTGTTCGGCCGTCTTGCCCAGCGCACGATACGCCTGGGCGAGCTGGTAATAGGCGACCTCGTTCTCGGGATTGGCTTTGATTGCCGCGTCGAGGCGCGGCACCGCGTCAGCCGGCTGTCCGAGCGCGATCAAGGTGCGGGCGAGGCCGACCAGCGCGTGCTCGAACCCGGGGTAATGGGTGATGGCCTGCTGGAACAGATCGCGCGCGGCCTCGAACTCTCCAGCCTTCCGATGCAATTCGGCCAGCTCGTACGCGGCGTTCGCGTTGGTCGGGTCGATCGCGAGCTCCTGCTCGAACGCCTCCCGCGCTTCGGCGGGATCAGCCGACGGCGTGTCCTTGTTTCTTTCGAGCAGCGCGCGGCCGATCCGGAGATGAATGCCGGGGCGCCGCGGCGCCATCGCGAGCACCTGCCGGTACTCGCGGATGGCCGCATCGTAGAACCCCTGGCTCTCGTTCGCTTCGCCGGCCGCCTGGTGCAGCCAGACCGACTCCGGCGCCACGTCCGCCAGCTTCATCGTCTGCAGATACGCGAAGTTCGCGAAGAGCCGTCCGGAGTGGTAGAGCACCTCGGGATCGTCGGGGTAGAGGCGCGAGAGGCGCAGCGCGACCTCGACGGCATCGCCGTCGCGCCCGAGTCCCGTATACGCGCGCTGCAGATGGAGCCCTGCCATGCGCCGCAGGACCGGATCCGCGGATTGTGAGAAGGCCGCTTTCAGCGGCGGCAGCGCCTCGTCGTACTGCCCGAGCTCGGAGAGCGACATGGCCAGGAGCGCATCGAGCTTCGGGAGGCCGGGCTTGAGGCGAATCGCATCGCGCAGCCGCGGGATCGCCTCGCTGAACTTGCCTTGCTGGAAGTAAATCAGGCCAAGACGGGCGTGCACTTCAGCGGTGCGCGGACTGAGCTGCCGGAGCCGCTCGTATTCCCGTTCCGCGTCCGCGTAGCGTCCTTCGGCGAGCGCCTTCTCGCCGGCCGCGGCGTGCTGCTGGAGCACCGCGGGATCCGGCGGCTGCTGTGCGAAGCCCGCGTGAGTACTGCACCACAACGACACGCCGACGACGACGAGACACGCCGTCCGCCGCACGGGTGACCACATGCAATCCGCTCCACTCCGGACAAGGCCCGGCCGCCGGCGAGCGGCCGCGCCCGGCCGCGTGCGGACGTGCACGCGGCCCGGCGCGAGCCTTCGATGCGCTCAGAATAGCAGCTTTATTCCGAGCTGATTGATGCGTCCTGGTCGAGCGGACGTGACGACGCCGAAGTTTCGCGAGGCAATGTTCGTCGACACGCCATCGAATTGCGGATGGTTCAGCGCGTTGAACGACTCCAGCCGCAGCTGCAGCCGCGTGCGCCCGAACATGTCGAAGTTCTTGAACAGGGCGAGGTCGAGGTTGTTGACGCCCGGTCCTCGCTCGGTGTTGCGTCCGACCGTGCCGAGCGCCCCCGGCGCCGGCTGCGCATACGCCGAGGTGTTGAACCACTGGCCGACGGTCCTCGGACGATTGCCCGGATCGCCGACGAGATCGGCACGGTTGGTGCCGAACGTGTCGTTCAATCCGCCGAGGTCCGACGCGGTGATGGTGATCGGGAACCCGCGCTGCCAGGTGTAGATCCCGTTCACCTGCCAGCCGCCGACCACCGCGTTGGCGACGCCTTTCGAGCCGCCGCCGAATTTCTCGCCATTGCCGAACGGCAGGTTGTAGACGAAGCTGCCGACGAGGCGATGGTCGACGTCGAAGTCGGACAGTCCGTAGTCGCGCTCCGGATCGTGATTGTTCAGGAAGCCCTGCCAGCCGTTGAATCCGCTCGCGCCGATCCCGGCCGCGGCCGACTTGAGGTCCCGGCTCCGCGCCCACGTGTACGCGAAGGTCAGGATCGATCCGCGCCCGCGATGTTCGAGCTTGGTGTTGAGCGCGTTGTAGTTCGAGCGGCCGCCCCAGTTGCTGTCGATGTAGACGACGAAGTTCGGGAACGGCTTGCGTGCCGCCACCGAGAGCGGGTTCGCCGGATCGACGGGGAACGCCTGGGCGACGTTCTGCCGCATCAGCAGGTTCGTGCCGTGCGTGCCGATGTAGTTCAGCTCCACGGTCGTGCCCGGGCGCAGCTCGCGCTGCGCGCCGAGGGACCACTGCTGCAGGTAGGGATTGCGCGGCTGCGGGGACTGGCTGACGGCGAGGAACGTGTTCGCCGCGGGAGTCGCCACGCCGGGCGCCGCGAAGCTCGGGAAGAGCGAGTCGGTCGTCTGCAGCGGCGTCGCCTGGCCGATCGACTGGATGTAGTTGCCGCGGCTGACATACGGATACACGTCGGCGGCGCCGTCGATCTCCCGTCCTTCGGCGGAATCGAAGAACATCCCGTACCCGCCGCGGAACACCGTGCGTTCGCCGAACGGCCGCCACGCGAAGCCGAAGCGCGGCGCGAACACCTTGAAGCGGTCGGGATTCTCGGGGCTGCGCCGGCCGGCGTACTGATAGTACGCGTTGTCGACGATCCCGCCGGTGACGAGCGATTGATCCGCGACCAGCAGCCCGCCCGGCGCGTAATCCAGGTTGCGCCACGCCATGCGGTTGTTCGTTTCGTAGGGCACGTTGCGGTAATCCCACCGCAGGCCGAAGTTCACGGTCAGCTGCGAGCTCACGCGCCAGTCGTCCTGGAAGTACGGCGCGAAGTACATGAAGTTGAACTCGCGCGGATTGCCGGCCGCACCCGGGACGCTGAACGCCGCCGGCTGGAAAATGCCGACGCCCGAGTAGTAGCCGAGGAGCATGTCCGCGACCACGTTGCCGGTGAAGCCGACGTTGAACGCGTAGTTGCCGAGGAACCCGGTCGCCAGGTCGCGCTGCAGCCACCAGCGGCGGTAGTTCGCGCCGAAGTTCAAGGTGTGGCTGCCGTTGACCCACGTCGTCGTGTTGCTGATGTCCCACATCGGCTGATTGCTCGCGGTGTAGGCGTTGACCGCGCCGCCGGTCCCGGAGAACCCGGTCATGCCGATGCTCGGGCATTCGCGCTGCGGGTCCGGGATGCTGGTGAAGGTGCCGGTGACGCGCAGGAAATCGACGTCGCCCTGCGCGCAGGGAACCCCGTGCTGGTCCGCCCGCG
>JABFWM010000588.1 GCA_013362195.1 Acidobacteriota bacterium | reverse complement strand
CCGATCGTCAGAAGGCGACGGTGCGTGTGCGTATCGGGTTCGACGCGCTCGATCCGCGCATCCTGCCGGACATGGGCGTGAAGGTGTCGTTCCTCGGCGAGGAGCGCCCGGCCGCGGCGGGGACGACGGCGGCGCCCCGGGCGGCGCTGCCGAAGGACGCGGTGCGGACGGTCGACGGCCGCACCGTGGTGTTCGTCGTGAAGGACGAACGCGTCGAGCGGCGCGCGATCTCGGTCGGCCTCGAGAACGGCGGCGACGTGGAAGTCGTGTCGGGCGTGTCGGCGGGCGAGCGCGTGGTCGTCAACGCGCCGCAGGCACTCAAGGACGGGGATAAGGTCAAAGTTCAATGACCCGCGCGCGGGCGCCGCGAGCGTGAAGGGGACCGGCGGGCGAAGGCCCCCGGCTATCAAGACAGGTGCACAATGGCAGACTCCCTGGTCGCGGTCCGCGACCTCCACAAGGTCTTTCATCGGGGCGGCCAGCGCATTGACGTGCTGCAGGGCGTCACGCTCGACATCCCGCAGGGCGATTTTCTCGCGCTCATGGGACCGTCGGGGTCGGGCAAGACCACGCTGCTCAATCTGCTCGGCGGCCTCGATACCCCGACCGAAGGATCGGTGACGGTGGCGGGCGACCGGCTCGACAAGATGTCGGCGGGCAAGCTCGCCGCGTGGCGCGCCCGGCACATCGGCTTCGTGTTCCAGATGTACAACCTGCTGCCGGTGCTCACCGCGGCGCGCAACGTCGAGCTGCCGCTGCTGCTGACGAAGCTGTCGAAGAGCGAGCGGCGCACGCGCCTCGAAGTGGCGCTCAACGTCGTCGGCCTGGGCGAGCGGATGCACCATTATCCGCGTCAGCTCTCGGGCGGCCAGGAGCAGCGCGTCGGCATCGCGCGCGCCATCGTCACCGACCCGACCCTGCTCCTCTGCGACGAGCCGACCGGCGACCTCGATCGCAAGTCGGGCGACGAGATCCTCGACCTGCTGCAGGCGCTCAATCAGGAGCACGGCAAGACGATCGTCATGGTCACGCACGATCCGCACGCGGCCGCACGCGCGACGCGGACGCTGCACCTCGAAAAAGGCGTCCTCGTCACGGAGGCGGTCGCATGAAATTCCTGCCGATCGTCTGGCGCAATCTGATGCGGCGCAAGATCCGCACGATCTTCACGCTGCTCTCGATCTTCGTGGCGTTCGTGCTGTTCGGCTACCTGATGGCGGTGCGCACCGCATTCGGCATGGGCGTCGATCTCGCCGGCGCGGATCGCCTGATGGTGCTGAACAAGATCTCGATCATCATGCCGCTGCCCTACAGCTACGGCGAACGGCTGAAGGCGGTCGAGGGCGTGAAGGAAGTGACCTACGCGAACTGGTTCGGGGGCTATTACCAGGAGACGAAGAACCAGTTCGCCAACATGGCGGTCGATGCCGAGACCTGGCTGCGGATGTACCCCGAGTTCATCGTGCCGGAGGACCAGAAGAAGGCGTGGCTCGCCGACCGCCAGGGGGCGATCGTCGGCGCCGATACCGCGAAGCGGTTCGGCTGGAAGGTGGGCGACCGCGTGCCGCTGCAGGCCACGATCTTCCGGCGTCCCGACGGCAAGGCGTGGGAATTCAACATCAGCGGCATCTACGACTCGCCGGTGAAGGGGACCGACAAGACGCAGCTGTTCTTCCACTGGCAGTACCTGAACGAAGCGCTGCGCAAGATGTCGTTCGCCGACCAGGTCGGCTGGTACGTGATCAAGATTGGGGATCCGGAGCAATCGCCGGCGATTGCCCGGAAGATCGACGGGATGTTCGCGAACTCGCCGACCGAAACGAAAACCGACAGCGAGAAGAACTTCGTCGCGGGCTGGGCCAAGCAGATCGGCAAGTTCAGCCTGATCACGCAGCTCGTGGCGGCGGCGGCGATCCTCATGATCCTGCTCGTGGCCGCCAACACCATGGCGCAATCGATCCGCGAGCGCACCAACGAGCTCGCCGTGCTCAAGACGCTCGGCTTCGGCGACGGCCGCGTGCTCGCGATGGTGCTGCTCGAGTCGTGCGTGCTCGCGATCGTCGGCGGCGCGACCGGCCTCGCGCTCTCGTGGACGCTCGTCACCGTCGGCGGGGATCCGACCGGGAATTTCCTGCCGGCCTTCTACCTGCCGGTCCGCGACGTGATCGCCGGGGCGGTGATGGTGCTCGCGCTGGGACTCGCGGCCGGGGCCGTGCCGGCCTGGCAGGCCGGACGGCTGCGCATCGTCGATGCGCTGAGGAGGAATTAGCGCGCCATGCTGTCCCAGATCATCGCCGTCACCGCCGTCAACCTTCGCTCGATCGGGCAGCGGCTCGGATCGTCCGCCGTTGCCGTCGTCGGCATCGCCGGCGTGGTCGTCGTGTTCCTCGGCGTGTTGTCGATTGCCGAAGGCTTCAGGGCGGCGATGTCTGAGGTCGGCGATCCGCAGACGGTCATCGTCATGCGCGCCGGCAGCGACACCGAGATGACGAGCGGCCTGACCGGCGATACCGCGCGGATCGTGATGGACAAGCCGGGGATCCAGCGCGGCGCGAACGGCCCCGACGCGTCGCCTGAGCTGTTCGTCATCGTCGGCCATCCAACGAAGAAGGATCCGAGCGATGCGAATATTCCGCTGCGCGGCGTGTCGTCCGCCGCCCTGCGCGTGCGCCCCGAGGTGAAGATCGTCGAGGGGCGGATGTTCACCGAGGGCACCAACGAAATCGTCGTCGGCCGCGCCGCCTCGAATCAGTTCGCCGGCCTCACCGTGGGATCGGTGCAGCACTGGGGGCAGAACACGTGGCAGGTGGTCGGCATTTTCGACGCGCATGGGAGCGCCGCCGAATCGGAGATCTGGTGCGACGCGAAGGTGCTGCAGCCGGCATACCGCCGCGGCAACAGCTATCAATCCGTGTACGCGCGCCTGGAAAGCGTCAGTGCGTTCCAGACGTTCAAGGATGCGCTCACGACCGACCCGCGCATCTCGGTCACGGCGATCCGCGAGCCCGACTACTTCGCCGCGCAGTCCGACGTGCTGCACCAGATCATCCAGTCGATCGGGTTCCTGATCGCGGGCCTCATGGGTATCGGGGCGGTGTTCGGCGCGGTGAACACGATGTATACCGCCGTGGCGAGCCGCACCCGGGAAATCGCGACCCTGCGTGCGCTCGGGTTCGGCAATTTCCCGGTCGTCTTCTCGGTATTGACCGAAGCCGTGGTGCTGAGCGTTGCCGGCGGCATCATCGGCGGCTTGGCGGCCTGGGCCGCGTTCGACGGCTACCAGACGTCGACGATGAACTTCCAATCCTTCAGCCAGGTAGCATTTACATTCGCGGTGACGCCGGCGCTGCTCGCACAGGCGCTGTTCTATTCGGTCGTCATGGGGGTGCTCGGCGGGCTCTTTCCCGCATGGCGAGCGGCCCGCCTGCCCGTCGTCACCGCGCTGCGGGAGCTGTAGGAGGCGCCGCAACCGCGGTCGGATGCGGGGCGTAGTGTATTCAAACAGCTAACTGCCTCAGCAGGGGCCGATTTATACACGGCTGGGCAGGCGGTCCAAATATCAGCCCCGATCCAGCCGATCTGAATAAGTGCCGCCATGACAGCCGCTTACAGACATGAACCGACCTCGCTGACGGCCGGTGATCCCCTCGATTTCAGCCGGGCACGGCCGTTGCATTTTCCTCTGTACTGCACCACAAAGTTATAGATCTTCTGGAGCGGAAACCTATGCGTATTGACGACGTGCTGCAGCGAATACAAGGCGAGTTCGTGGAAATGCCTGGTCTTCGTCTGACGGCCGCACAGGCGCAGCGCCTGTGGGGCCTCGAGCGCAACGTCTGCGATGAATTGCTCCGGACTCTGGTTGAGGCGAAATTTCTTGGGCAGACGCGCGATGGCGCGTTCGTGCGGCTCGACGGCGCGAGGCCCACGCGAGTGCCGGCGCTTCGGAGGACGTTGAACACGTTGGTTGCTTGACGGATTGTTTCACCCACCGTTGCCGGCCGGCTGACAACCTGCCTCGTCAGCCACAAAGGCCGGCTCGTTTCCTCGTTCCCGGGCGGTAGGCGCCCGCGGCCAGGCTCAGATCGGGAAGTTGAGGACGGCAAGTCCTCAACCTCCCGATCCCGATCACTTCTCCAGCACCTTCACCGGCGTCACACGCGCAATCAGCCAACGCCCGTCGCGCTTCACCATCGCGACCTGAAATTCGCGCGCGTCCATTCCATTGTCGCTCGTCGTCGTCGCGCTCAGATCCACCGACGC
>JABFWM010000654.1 GCA_013362195.1 Acidobacteriota bacterium | reverse complement strand
CTGAAGGCGGAAGGTACGGGAAATTCCTCGCGTCGTGTACGGGCGATTTCCTCGCGTCGTGTAGCTTCCGGCTTGAGCCGGAAGATGACGCGGCCTCGGGAGTGGTTCCGCCCGACGACCGCGCTTCCGGCTGAAGCCGTATCGCGTGTGCTCTCTAGAAGACCACCCGCAGGCCGAGCCGGAACTGCCGCTCGTCGATGCCCTCGCGCCCGAGATCCTGGACGCTCGTGATGGTCATGAACTCGTCGTCGCCCACGAAGTTGTCGGGCAGGCCGAGATGGGGCGTGTTGGTGAAATTGAACGACTCCACCCGGAACTGCAGCCGGAGCCCCTGCGACAGCGAGAACTCGCGCGTGAGGCCGAAGTCCCAGTTGAAGAGTCCAGGACCGCGCAGGATGTTGTAGCCCGTGTTGCCGAAACGCGCGTCGGTGACTTCGGCAAACGCGGTCGGGTCGTAATACGGCGTGGTCCGCCCGACGCCGCCGAGCTTCCGCACCGGCTTGACCTGGTCCGCGGTCTGCGTGCTGCCCGGCAGGTTCAGCGACGTGTCGTCGGACAACACGCTGAACGGCACCCCGGTCATCACGCTGATCATGTTGTTGATCTGCCAGCCGCCCAGCACGTGCGAGAGCACGCCCTGATCGTTCAACCATCGCCGCCCCTTGCCGAGCGGCAGCTGCCACACGTTCGTGATCCCCAGATTGTGCCGGCGGTCGGTGCTCGTCGGCGCAAAGTTGCGGTCCATGTAGGCCCGCGCCTGCACGGCCGGCGTAAACGAGCTGTTCTCGTTGTCGCTCATCGCGCGCCCCAGCGTGTAGTTGACGCTCAGGCTGAAACCGTCGGCGAACCGGCGCTGCAGCTGCGCCTGCATCGAGTCGTATTGGCCGCTGCCCACCGGTTGCAGCAGCACGGTCGCCGCGGTCCGGCCGAACCGCGTGAGCAGGGGCCTCCCGTCCTCTCCCGCGCCGATGATCTGGCCGGCATTGATGTCGAGGAACCCGAGCTGCCTGACGGTGCGCGTCGCGACGTAGCCCACCTGGCCCGTGAACTGCCACGGAAGCTCGCGCTGCACGGTGACGTTCCACGACTGGATGTATCCGCGATTCAGCTTCTTCGGATAGCCCTGCCAGGCGTAGTTGCCGGGAATGTCGAGGGTACCGCTGCCGGACGCCGGCACCTGGATCGCGGGAATGCCCTGAGCCAGCGTCCGCGCGGGCGTCAGGCCGTCCGGAGATTCGAGCGCCACCTGGATCAGGATCGGGTAGTTCGCGCGAATCAGCTCCATGCCTTCATACGGATCGTTCGTCAGGCCATAGCCCGCGCGCGCGACCCACCGGTTCGTGATGCGATACGCCATCCCCAGGCGCGGACCGAACCGGTTCCTGCTGACTTCGATCCCGCAGTCCTTCGGGATCGATCCGATGCCGCACAGCCACACCTGTCCCGTCTCGACGTCATAGCGCTCGATGCCGCGGTCGGGACGCGTGGGCACCGGGAAGTATTCCCAGCGCGTGCCGGCGTCGATGGTCAGCTTGTCGGTGGGGGTCCAGCGATCCCGCACGTAGGTGCTGTACAACCGCGCGCGCACGTGGTACTCGTCGGGCACCTGCAGGGTGCGGCCGGCGCTGGTGGCCTGCCCGATCAGGAACGCGGCCACGCTGTTGTACCGCGAACCGGCGGACGTCTGTTCGCAGTTGCCGGTGGCGCCGTTCACGCTGTCGCACCGCTGCGTCGCGCCGCGCTTGAAGCCGAATCCCCCCTGCGCGCCGAAGCCGCCGGTCAGGAACTCGGCCTGCGTCTGGTTCAGCGTCATGTGGTACATGTCGCCGCCGAACCGGATGTTGTGCTTCGGCTTGATGATGTTGAAATTGACGACGTATTGCGACTGCGGGTCGTGGCGGTAGTAGGGCATGAAGTTCGTGCTGATGCCCATCGTCGCGTAGTCCTGGATGTCGAACTGCGGCCAGCCGCTCTCGAACAGCCGCGTGCCGTTGGTGCCCGGAATGCCGAGCACGTCGAGGCCGATGTTCCTGCCGAGGCCGGGCTGCTCGGAATTCGTGCCCTGGCGCGCGTAGCCGTAGTGCGCGTCCATCAGGAACGTGTTGCTGAAGAGATACGTGCCCATGACGGTCACGCGATAGGTGTTGCCGTGCCCGTGTCCGGGATTGCTGCTGCCGCCGATCGGGCGGCCGACGCCCTCGTCGCCGAACACCGTCGGCACGCTGGTGCGGTAGTGCAGGACGCCGAACGTGCCCGCCATGTTGAACTTCGAGTTCCCGTTGTAGTCGAACCGCGAATCGACCTGGTGCCGATCGAACGCGAACGGCGCCGAGACGAAATAGTTGTTGCGATCGCGATTGAGATTGTTCGCCGGGTAGAAGCCGGCGATCTTTTTGGCGATCGCGTCGATGCGCGCGGCGGGAATGATGTTCAGGCAATCCGGGTTGGTGGCGGTGTTGCACAGCGCGTAGTTCGGGTCGCCGGGCAGCACGCGAAACTGCGTCCGCGCGCTGCCGTCGGCATTTCCCGTCAAGGGGTCGTAAATCGGCGTCGGCGATGCCGAGAAATCGCCCTTCAGCATCGCGGGCAGCGGCACCGACACCGTCCGGTTGACCGTCGAGTGGTTGCGGATCGATTCGTAGCTGACGAAATAGAACGCCTTGTTCTTCTTCAGCGGTCCCCCCGACGTGCCGCCGAACTCGTTGTTGCGCTGCTGCGGCTTCGGGCCGGTATTGAGCGCCACATCGTCGAAGCGCATCGGCCAGGCCTTGAGGCGCTGGTCCGTGTAGTACTCGAAGACGGAGCCGTGCATCGCGTTCGATCCGCTGCGCGTCTGCACGTTGATCGCGGCGCCGCCCGCCAGCCCCTGCTCCGCGTCCATGCTGTTGGTGACAATGTTCACTTCCTGTATCGATTCAAGCGTCGGGATGTACGAGACGACGTGCGGCAGCTGGATGTGCGAGGTGCTCACGCCGTCGATGCGCGTGTTGTTCTGGTCGTCGCTGGTGCCGTTGACGGTGAACTCGAGCGATCGTGCCGGGTTGGTCGGGATCGAGTGCGAGTTCGTCGGCGGCGCGAATCCGGGGAGCATCCGGTAGACCTGCTGATAGTTCCGCCCGAGCGGCACCGGCAGGTTGGTCAGCTGCGCGCCGGGAAGGTTGACGTGCACCTCCGCCGTCTCCGTCTGCAGCGACGGCGGTTCGGCGCTGACCGTCACGGTGTCGCCCATCGAGCCGATCTCGAGCGTGACGTCGACGCGCGTGACCGTGTTGAGGCTGACCGTGACTTCCCGCTGCTCGAACGCCCGGAACCCCTGCTGGCTCGCCTTGAAGCTGTAGGTGCCCGCCGGCAGATCCGGAAAGTTGAAGCGGCCGGTCTCGTCGGTGAAGGTCTCGCGGTTCAGACCCGTGCTCGCATTGATGACGACGACGGCGGCGTGCGGGATGGAGGCGCCGGAGGCGTCCTTGACGTCGCCAACGATCGAGCCGTAGAGCACCTGCGCAAGCCCGCTCCGCGGCATCGCCCCCACCAGAAGCAGGATCACCAGGACCGGATACGACAGCGACCACCACGTCGAACTGCGTGTGTCCGCGGGCATGTAGACCTCCAGTTATGAATGTGTGGCGGGGATGTTGCCTTCGCGGGAGGACGCGGCGGGAACGGTCGTCCTCGCGACGAGCGAGATATTAAGTCTCGTCCCGTACGGAGTCAAACCAGAAAAGAGCCATGACCCGGTGCGTCCACGACATCTGTCACCGCGCCACGCTGACGACGACGTACGGCGTTTCCTTTTCGAGATCCGGGTACATCGCTCCGCGTCCCTCGACGTCCATCACTTCGACGAAATACATCAGATCCCATCTGGGTTGGATGAACGCGCCGGGGATCCGGCCGATGTACGTGCCGGACTCGGAATCGAACGTCATGTCAGCGGCCTGGTAATCCTCGACTTGCGTGAGATGCCGGTAGCGCAGGCGGACGGACGTGACCGCCGCGGCGGACGTGACCCTGGCCGACACCGTGAAATCGGTGCCGGCACGCGCGGCGCGGCCGCTGGAGAGCACCGCCGACGGCGGCGGACCGTCAGGCGGCCATCGCGCCGTGGTTGCGGCGGTGGCCGGCGTGTTCGATGACGGCTGCGCCGACGGCCGCGCCGCGCGCAGCGTGTCGAAGTCGGTCGTGAGGTGCTGCAGCTCCTCTCGCCAGTGGCGCGGGAAGTACCCGGGCGCGCCGAACGGCAGCGAGTCGTTGTAGACGCCTGACGCCGCAT
>JABFWM010000381.1 GCA_013362195.1 Acidobacteriota bacterium | reverse complement strand
TGTTCTGTGGCGATTGCCTCCTGTGGCGAATGAAGACCTCGGCCTTCGTTGCATCGCTCCTGTTCATTTTCGGCATTCAGCACGCCGCGGTCGGCCCTGACGGTTTCCGCTGGACGCTGCCGCGCGGCCTCCCCGTGCCGCGCGTTCCTGCCGACAATCCCATCACTCAGGCCAAGGTCGATCTGGGCCGCCGTCTGTTCTACGACATGCGGCTGTCGGGCAACGGCGCCTACGCCTGCGCCACGTGCCATCAGCAGGCTTTCGCGTTCACCGATGGTCTCGCGCGCGCGGTGGGATCAACGGGCGCGGAGCACCGACGCAGCACGATGACGCTGACGAATGTCGCCTACAACCTCACCTACGGCTGGGCGGACTCTGGCTTGCGAACGCTCGAGGCGCAGATGCTCGTGCCGATGTTCAACGAGCATCCGATTGAGATGGGCATCAAGGGAAAAGAGGACGTCATCGTGTCGCGGTTCACGGGCGACCGCAAGACGTCGGCCGCGTTCGCGCGGGCGTTTCCGGGCGAGCGCTCACCGGTCACCCTGCCGAACATCGTGAAGGCGATCGCATCGTTCGAGCGGACGCTGGTGTCGGCCGACTCCCCCTTCGATCGGTATTTGTACCGCGATGACAAGACGGCGATGACTGCGTCGGCGCTGCGCGGCAAGGATCTGTTCTTCTCGAAGGCCCTTCGCTGCAGCGAATGCCACGCGTCGTTCAACCTCTCCGGTCCGGTGACGTTCGAGCGCGCGACGCCGGTGATGCCGCTCTTTCACAACACCGGGCTCTACGACGTCAACGGGCGCGGCGCGTACCCGCAGGACGATCGCGGCCTGTTCGATCGCACGAAGCAACCGGCCGACATGGGACGCTTCCGCGCGCCCACGCTCCGGAACATCGCGGTGACCGCTCCGTACATGCACGACGGCAGCATCGAGACGCTCGACGCGGCCATCGACCATTACGCGCGCGGCGGCGTGAAGAGCCCGCTCCAGAGCCGCCGCGTCACCGGCTTTCCGCTCACGGCCGGCGAGCGCACGGATCTCGTCGCGTTCCTCGAAAGCCTGACGGACCGGTCGTTTCTCACCAATCCCGCGTTCGGGCCTGCGCGTTAGCGTCGGCGAACCGCCGCGGCGTTCCTGGCGCTGGTCGGCCGGGTCGCGGCCCTTCTGCGAGCCCGGCACGCCTGACGCACGCGTCACCGCGGTTATTTGAAGAGATCGTCGAAGGCTTTCTTCGCGCCGGATGCGCTGTCCGGCGAGACGGACGACTTCGTCTCGCGTTCCACGGTGGTGCGCGGTTCGAAGTAGCTGCACGTGTTGCGCACGTCCTTCGGCGACACGCGCGCGGCAACCGGCTTCTGGCACTCGAAGGCGGCGCCAGTGTCGAAATGGACGCACTGCGCGCAGCTGTGCAGGTCGGCCTGGCACCGCGGACACTGCGCCGCGGCGCTCCACGCCGCCGCGACGGTGAGTTCCGTGCCGCACCGCGCGCACTTGACCACCTCGCGGAAGCCGGGCATGTTGAACGTTTTCGGCTGCACCGGCGGCTGTCCGCGCGGCGCATACTCCTTCTTCTGCTGCGGCCGCTGCTCCGTCCGCTCGCGCGGCTCGTCCTGATACCCGCGCTGCCGATACTTGCGCTCAGACATGCGACGCCGACTTTCGATAGGAGGAACTGAAGCCGAATCCTTGCACCGCGTGCCCCCTGAACCCGGATGAGTATAGCCCGTTCTGCCGCCGCGCCAGCAGGCACGGTGCGCCGGAGGAACGCCCGCTCCAGCGGGGTCGTATATTGCGCAGAAGGAGACCTCCATGAATCACCTGGCCCGGCGGCGTCTGCTCCCGGCGCTCGTCCTGCCGCTGCTGCTGGCCAGCGCGGCCTGCGATCTGGTCACCGCCGAATTCCGGTCGGAGGAAACGACGGAATGGCGCCGGACCTACCCGTTCACCCGCGGCGAACGCCTCGAGATCAGTAATGTGAACGGCAAGATCGACGTTCGCGCCGGCGACGGGGACAAAGTGGAAGTGGTCGCGCTGAAGAAGGCCAAGGGCCCGTCGCCCGAAGCCGCCAAGGCGGCACTCGAACGCATCCACATCAACGAGGACGTCTCGGCCGGCGCCATCAAGCTGGAGACGAAGGTCGATCGCGGGGGCGGCGGCCCGTTCGGCGGCGGCGGCACGCAAGTGGAGTATCACGTGCGCGTCCCCGCGGGTGCCGACGTGAAGGTCGAGACGGTGAACGGCGGCATCGAAGTAACGGGGCTGAAGGGACGCGTCAACGCGGAAACGACCAACGGCGGCGTGCAGGCGCGCGAGATCGCGGGCGCGCTGGCCGCGACGACGACCAACGGCGGACTCGATATCGATCTCGCCACGATGCCCGAGGACGGCGTCAAGCTCGAATGCACCAACGGCGGGATCACGGTGCGGCTGCCGCGCGAGGCGAAGGCGACGATCTCCGCGCGGATCAGCAACGGCGGCATCAGCGCCGACGGCCTCGAGATCCAGACGTCCGGCGATCAGTCGCGGCGGCGCCTCGAAGGGCGGTTGAACGGCGGCGGACCGCGCCTGGACATCGAGGGCACGAACGGCGGGATCAGGCTGAACGGGCGCTGAGCTTCTTCTGCTGCTGCAGCAGGCCGAGGACCGCCGCCTCGGCCCGGGTCATGCTCCCGATCGCGCGCGACGCACGCCGCGCCACTTTCGCAATCGTCCCATCCAGGTAGGCGTCGATCACCGCCGGATGCACGTAGCTCTTGCGGCACACGGCTTTCGTGTTGCCCAACTGCTCGGCGACCGCCGCGATGCATTCGCTGACGCTCTTCTTCGCCTTGGCCGCCGACTGGGTTGGCTCGCTCTTGCAGAGCAGCTCGAGCGCGAGCGTGGTCCCGTGCCACGTGCGGAAGTCTTTCGACGTGAAGTCTTCGCCGGTGATCTCCTTCAGGTACGCATTCACGTCCTGCGATCCGATGTCGACGACCTTGCCGTGCTCGTCCTTGTATTGAAAGAGCTCCTGCCCGTCGAGGTCTCTGCAGGCCTTGACGATCTTCGCCAGCGCGCGATCGTTCAGGTCGAAGTCGTGCTCGACGCCGCTCTTGCCCCTGAAGTGAAAGCGGACCCGTGCCCCCTTCACCTTCACGTGTCCATCCTGCATCGTCGTCAAGCCGAACGAGCGGTTGGTGCGCGCGTACTCCTCGTTGCCGACGCGGATATACGTCCGCTCCAGCAGCTTGACGATCGCGGCAAGCACTTTCCGCTTCGGGAGCGCCTTGCGGCGCACGTCGGCGTCGACGCGGCGGCGGATCAGCGGCAGCGCGCGCCCGAAGGCGATCAGCCGGCCGTACTTCGTGTCGTCGCGCACCTCGCGCCAGCGCGCGTGATAGCGATACTGCTTGCGCCCGCGCGCGTCGCGTCCCGTGGCCTGCAGATGGCCGAGCGGATCGGGCGAGATCCAGACGTCGGTCCATGCGGGCGGGATGGCCAGCGTGCGTATCCGCTCGAGCGTCTTCGCGTCCCTCAGGGGCGTCCCGTCGGGCCGCCGGTAGCGAAAGCCCTTGCCGTTTCTGATGCGCCCGATGCCGGGCTTTTCGTCTGTGGTGTAGTGGAGGCGCGCGGCGCGCGCCGACTGAAGTGGATCCCCGACGATCGCGAACGTCAGCGTCCGAGCCATGAGAGACGCTGTGCTACCATGACCGGGTCCCCTTGAGGTTCCGGCCATGAAATGTCCGCGCTGCGCGTCGACACGGGTGTACCCTTCGCGGCTGCGCGGCATGTTCGAGCGGCTGCGTCAGAAACTGACCGATCGCCAGCCGTATCGCTGCCACGAGTGCAACTGGCGGCGATGGCGAACGGTGGAGTTCATCGATCGCAACCCCGACGTGCGGCCCGACGATCTGCGGACCGGACGCGCGAGCACGCCGGTCTCGCCTGCCGACATCGATCCGCTCGATCCCAAGTAGCGCCGCGGCGGCCATACGCCCACCGGACTGCAAACGGTGCGCCGTCAAACGATCGGCCGGCCGATCCCCTTCCGACCGCGGTCCGCGCGTCGCGTTGCAGGCGGATGCGCGTCCGCGCCTGCAGCCAGCGTCCGGCGGCGATTTCCGCAGCATGCGGTACGGCCCGATCGACTGCCCCTCAGACGACCTTTATCGGGAGCGGGGACAATCACCGCAATCGAGGGGTCCAGTTGCGATCGAACTCGGTGCCGAGGATGAGCTGCAGCACCGCATCGTAACTGTCGATTCCCTCGGTTACGCGATTCGCCTTGAGATA
>JABFWM010000647.1 GCA_013362195.1 Acidobacteriota bacterium | reverse complement strand
AGCGGTCCGCGGCAAGTTCCTCGTCGCCGGCGACGAGAAACTCTACGTGCGCGGCGTCACATACGGGGCGTTCCGCCCCGACGCCAACGGGCACGAGTACCACGATCTCGACAGGATCGATCGCGATTTCCGTCTGATGGCGGCCAACGGCTTCAACGCCGTGCGGATCCCCCACACGATGCCGCCGCGCTCGCTGCTCGACGCGGCCTGCCGGCATGGCCTTCGCGTGATGGTTGGCCTATCGGCCGAGCAGTACATCGGATTCCTCATCGATCGGCGCCGCGACGTCGACCCGGTGCGCGTGGTGCGAAGCCGCGTCCGTGAATGCGCGGGCCATCCCGCGCTGCTGGCGTACTCGCTGGGCAACGAGATCTCGACGCAGATCGCCCGCTGGTACGGTCACCGCCGCGTCGAACGCTTCCTGACGCAGCTCTATCGCGCGGTGAAGGACGAGGATCCCGGCGGGCTGGTCACCTACGTCAATTACCCCTCGACGGAATATCTCGAGCTGCCGTGCCTCGATTTCGTCTGCTACAACGTCTATCTCGAGCAACCGGAGGCCTTCGAGGCCTACCTCGCCCGCCTGCACAACGTCGCCACCGATCGTCCCGTGATCCTGAGCGAAATCGGGCTCGACTCGCTTCGCAACGGCGAGGTGCGGCAGGCGGCAAGCCTCGACTGGCAGATCAGGACGGCGTTTGCCGGCGGGTGCGCGGGAGCGATCGTGTTCGCGTGGACCGACGAGTGGCACCGCGCGGGCGCCGAAGTCGACGACTGGGCGTTCGGCATCACGGATCGCGAGCGCCGTCCGAAGCCGGCGCTTGCGGCCGTCCGCACGGCGCTGGCCGATGTCCCGTTCGGCAATCAGCCCTGGCCGGCGATCTCCGTCGTCATCTGCACCTACAACGGATCACGGACGATCCGCGGGTGCCTCGAAGGAGTCGCGCGGCTCGATTACCCGGATTTCGAGGTGATTGTCGTCGACGACGGCTCGACCGATGCGACCGCCGACATCGTCCGCGAGTACGACGTGCGGCTGATCCAGACCGAGAACCTCGGGCTGAGCCACGCCCGCAACACGGGCATGCTCGCCGCACGAGGCGACATCATCGCCTACATCGACGATGACGCCTACCCGGACCCGCAGTGGCTGCAATACCTGGCGGCAGCGTTCCGCACCACGAACCACGCCGGCATCGGCGGACCGAATCTTCCGCCCCATTCCGACGGGCCGATTGCGCAGTGCGTGGCCAACGCGCCGGGCGGACCGGTGCACGTGCTGCTCTCCGACCGCGTGGCCGAACACATTCCGGGCTGCAACATGGCGTTCCGGAAGGCATGCCTCGAAGCCATCGGTGGTTTCGATCCGCAGTTCCGCGTGGCGGGCGACGATGTGGACGTCTGCTGGCGATTGCAGGACCGCGGCTGGACGCTTGGCTATCACCCGACGGCGCTCGTCTGGCACCACCGTCGCAACTCCGTGCGCGCCTATTGGCGACAGCAACGAGGGTACGGACGGGCGGAAGGCCTGCTCAAACGGAAATGGCCCGAGAAGTACAACGATACCGGGCAGCTCGCATGGAGCGGCCGCATCTACAGCCGCGCGCTCACCCGGGCGCTGGACTTCCGGCGAGGACGCATCTATCACGGCAGGTGGGGCGCAGCGCCCTTTCAGCGGTTGTATCAGCCGGCCCCGCACGCGCTCTACTCGCTTTCGCTGATGCCCGAATGGTACTTCCTGATTCCGATCCTCGCGGTGCTGACCGCGCTCGGCGCTGAGTGGCGTCCGCTGCTGTTTGCGACGCCGCTGCTGATCTTCACGAGTGCCGCACCCCTGGTGCAGGGATGGTTGAGCACGAGCTCAGTGACCTTTCCGAGCACCTGCGCCGGTCCTGAGGCGCGGCTGCGGCAACTCGGACTGCGCCTTCTCACCGCGTTCCTCCACGTGGTCCATCCGGTCGCGCGCCTGTGCGGCCGGCTGCAGGCGGGATCGTGCGCACCGCCGCCTGGCGTGCGTCCGACCGTGCCGTGGCCGCGAGCCTTCGCACACTGGACGCCGCGCGGGCAGGCCCCCGCAGAGCACCTGCGCCGCATCGAGCAGGCGCTGCGCAGCGTCGGCGCCACGGTGCGGCGCGGCGGCGACTGGGATCGATGGGACCTGCGCGTTGGATGCGGCGCGATTGGCGCGGTCCGTCTGGTCATGGCGGTCGAAGATCATGGAGCGGGCAACCAGCTGGTTCGCATTCGCTGGTGGCCGACGGTCTCGAAGACGGTGCTCACACTCGTCATCGTCATCGCGGTGCTGGCCGCGGCGGCGGGTCTGAACGGCGGCTGGTTCGCTGCCATCACCCTCGGGCTGGCATCGGCAGGTCTTGCGCTGCGCGTCGCGCACCAATGCGGCGCCGCCGCGGCGGTCGTCGCGCAGGCGGTCCAGGAGCAGGGGTAGCGACGCGATGTCGAGATCCCGCTACGGCGACCGCGAGCTCTTTCGACGACTGGCGTCCCAGGCACGGTCGTCGTGGTCGCCGGTTGCCGCGCTGTTCCTCGTCGGCCTGCTCGCGACGCCGCTCGCGCTGCTCACCCCCCTGCCGCTGAAGCTTGCCGTCGACAACGTCCTGGGATCGCGCCCGCTTCCGCCAGCGATCGATGCGCTCACGCCGGCAGCCATCACCCGCACGCCCTCCACGCTCCTCCTCGGCATTGCCGTGTTCACGCTGGCGATCGCGCTGCTCACGCAACTGCAGGCGCTCGCCAGCAGGTACCTGACGGCGGTGGCGGGCGAACGGCTCGTCCTCGATTTCCGGCGCGCGATCTTCCAACACCTGCAACGGCTGTCGCTCTCGTACCACGATTCGATCGGGACGTCCGATTCCGTGTATCGCATGCAGAATGACGTGCCCGCGATTCGCTATCTGATCATCGACGGGTTCATGCCCTCGGTGAGCGCGGCCGTCGCGCTCGCCGGGATGGTCTACGTGATGCTGCGGATGGACTGGCAGCTGACGCTGGTGGCACTCGTCATCGCGCCGCCGCTGCTCGTCATGACGCAGGCATATCGGCCGCTCCTCCGCAACCAGTCGCGGGACGTGAAGAAGCTCGAAAGCGGTGCACTGGCGGTCGTGCACGAAGTGCTCGGCGCGCTGCGGATCGTCAAGGCCTTCGGACAGGAGGATCGCGAAGGCGAGCGCTTCCTGCGCCGGGCCGACGCCGGCGTCCGCGGCCGCATTCGCCTGGCGCTCGCGGAGGGGCACTTCAACGTCATCGTCGGCCTGATCACCGCGGCGGGAACGGCGGCCGTGCTGTTCGTCGGCATCGGACACGTGCGCGCGGGCGTGCTGTCGCTGGGCAACCTGCTGCTGATCATGGGCTACCTGGGGAAGCTGTACGATCCGATCAAGACGATCAGCCGGAAGGTGGCGACGGTGCAGGGGCACCTCGCCAGCACCGAGCGCGCGTTCGCGCTGCTCGATGAGCCCGTCGACGTCGACGAGCGGGTCGATGCCCGGCCGATCGGCCGGGCGCGCGGCGCCATCGCCTTCCACGACGTCTCCTTCCGCTACGCCGCGGACCGGCCCGTCCTTCACGACGTGTCCTTCACCATCGAACCCGGTACGCGGCTCGGCCTCGTCGGCGCCTCGGGAGCGGGCAAGAGCACCGCGATCAATCTGCTGATGCGGCTTTACGACCCGACGTCCGGCGAGATCCTGCTCGACGGACACGACGTCCGCGAGTACAGGCTCGCCGATCTTCGGCGGCAGTTCGCGGTCGTGCCGCAGGAGCCCGTGCTCTTTTCGATGAGCATTGCCGAGAACATCGCGTACGCCAACCCCGGCGCCGGTGCGCACACGATTGTCGCGGCCGCACAGGCCGCCAACGCGCACGATTTCATCGTGCAGCTGCCGCGCGGGTACGACACGCAGGTCGGGGAGCGCGGCGTCCAGTTGTCGGGGGGACAGCGGCAGCGCATCGCGATCGCCCGCGCGTTTCTCCAGGACAGCCCGGTGCTGATCCTCGACGAGCCGACGAGCGCGGTCGACGCTGAAGCGGAAGCGGCGATCCTCGAAGCCGTCCGGCGCCTGATGCGCGGGCGCACGGTGATCCTGATCACCCATCGATCGACCATGCTCGAGGGCTGCGCTGGAATCGTTGTCCTCGAGCACGGCCGCGTGGTGATGAACACCGCGAGTCCGCTGGCCGCGCCCGCCCCGCTGACGCGCGCCGTCGTCAGGGCGGCGCGGCCGGCGCAGCGCTCGAATGTGATGACGCACCCGGCCGTTCAGGCGTGGCGGCAACTCTATCCGCAGGCCGAGCCACTCGTGATTACGCCACTGGTGGGACGGCTGCGGAAGAACTCGATTTACCGTCTCGACAGCGCCGGGCGCGGCGGCGCGGCCGTGATCGCCAAGCGATCGCCAAAAGCCACCGCTCTCGTCGAGCGCACCGTCTACGACGAGATTCTGCCGCGTCTCCCCGTTCCATCGCTTCATTCCTACGGCTATCTCGAGGAGCCCGACGGTGAGCATGGCTGGCTGTTTCTCGAGGAGGCCACCGGCGCAGAATATCTGCCGCTGTTGAACGAGCACCGCTCGAGAGTCGCGCGCTGGCTCGGTCTCGTGCACACGGCGGCCGCCGCCGCGAACGTCAGGGCACGTCTGCCCGACGCGGGACCGGAGCGCTATCTGGATCTGATCTGGGAGGCGCGCGAGTCGATGCTCCAGAACCTCGACAACCCGGTGCTCACGCTGGACGATGTCACGTTCATCGAGGCGCTCGCGACGCGGTTCGGGGACATGGCCAGGCACTGGCACCGGCTGGCGGAGGTCTGTGCAGGCGTTCCGCAGACGCTGGTCCACGGCGACTTCAACGGAAAGAACCTGCGACTCTTCGCGTCGGACGGACAGGCCAACGTGCTGGTGTTCGATTGGGAAACGGCGGGGTGGGGCGTTCCGGCCGTCGATCTGGCGCAGTCCGCCGTGCCCTCCAGCAAGCTGGGCGCGAATGCGGACCTCGCCACCTACTGGTCGACCGTGCGTGAGCAGTGGCCGCAGGCGCGCGAGGACGACTGGCGGCGGCTCGCCTGCTGCGGCACCGTGTTCCGCGCGGTCGCGGTGCTCTACTGGCAATCGAAAGATCTGACGCACGACTGGGCGCATTCATACGTCGGCAGCATGCGGATGTTTGCCGCCGAGGTCGAACACGCGCTCGAGCGGCTGGATTGGACGCGAGGCGCCGCACCACTGTGGCGCGAGGCGGTCCGGACGTGAGCCCGCTGCGGATCGGATTCCTGTTGCCGCATTACGGCGAGCCGAATACCAGCCACATGCCGGTGGTCATGCGGCAGCTGGCCGACCGGGGCGTCATTGTCGACGTGGTCCAGCCGCTGAAGCGTGCGATCGATCTGTCCACCGTGCGGGTCGAGCACGATCTCTACGTGCTCAAGAGAACGAACGGCCTCGCCTTGACGCTCGCCGGGGCCCTTCACGCGCAGGGCGCCGCGATCGTCAATCCGTACCCGATGACGATGGCGCTGGGGGACAAGATCATTGCTGCCCGGATCCTGCAGTCCGCGGGCATTCCGACGCCGCCCACCTATGTCGCCGCGCGCCGGTCGTTCCTGGCGCCGCTGCTCGAGGAGGGTCCGCTCATCATCAAGCCGTATCAGGGGAGCGACGGCTACGGTGTCGTCGTGGTCCGAACCACCGACGACCTCGCGTCGATCCCGGCCGGTAAGGACCCGCTCATGGCGCAGCGCTACTACCCGCCCGATGGTCGCGACCGGAAGATCTATGCGATCGGCGGCCGCGTGTTCGGCGTCAAGAAGATCTTTCCCGCGAGGACGGAGGCGGACAAACAGGGAGAGCCGTTCACGCCGCCGCGAGAGTTGTGCGACATCGCGATGCGCTGCGGGCGAGCCTTCGGGATCACCCTCTTCGGCGTCGACATCATCGAGAGCAACGGCACGCCCTACGTGGTGGACATGTGCAGCATGCCCGGCTTCAAGGGGGTACCCGACGCGGCGTCGCATCTCGCGGCGTACTTCTACGAGTACGCAGCAGCGGAGCGAGCGGCCCGCGGTGAGCCGCGGGGCTCGTCGGCGGCGACGCCGACGTTCACACCGATGGAAGTTCGATGAGCGTCACGGTCTGTCTCGCGCCCGCGCACACTCTCGGCTATCCGAACGGAGGCGGCCATCTGTGGGAGTACCTCAATTGGGCGCTGGCGCTGCGGGCGGTGGGTTGCCGCGTGATCTGGCTCGAAGGCATCGATCCCGAGAGCGACACGTCCACCGCGCGGCGCCGGCGGTGGCGCGGCGGCGACGTGCGCAGCTGTCTCGCGACGTTGCAGGCGCGGCTCGCTGCCTACGGCCTGACCAACGCGCTGGCTCTTTACTCGATGGATGGAGCGCCGCTCCCGGCCGATGTGACCGATGGATGCCTCGACCTCGAGGCGGCGGCGGAGGCAGACCTCCTGCTGACCCTCTGGCATTCCCTGCCGGCACAGGTCGTCGGCCGCTTTCGGCGCACGGCCCTGGTCGATACCGATCCCGGTCTGCTGCAGGTGTGGATGACGACCGGCGACATCCGCCCGGCGCGCTACGACACCTACTTCACCGTCGGCGAGACCGTCGGCACTCCGCACGCGCGGTTTCCCGACTGCGGCCTGCGCTGGCACTACACGCCCACCGCCGTCTTTCTGCCGGCATGGCCAATGACCGCCGCCGACGCCGCGGCACCCTCCACGACGGTGACGCACTGGTGGGGAGGAACGTTCGAATTTGAGGGGGCGACGTTCTCGAACGACAAGGGGGCGGCCTTCCTCGAGTACGCGCAGCTCCCGGCGCGCACGACGGCGAACCTGGAGCTGGCGGTATGCCTTGGCGATCGTCAGCAGGAACTGCGCGCCCGCCTCGAGCCCCTCGGATGGGCGGTCCGTGAGGCCTGGGATGTGAGCGCGACGCCCGAGATGTACCAGGGCTACATCCGGCGCTCGAAAGGCGAGTTCAGCTGCGTCAAACCGTACTGCCCGCAATTCGTGAACAGCTGGATCAGCAATCGTACCGTCTCGTACCTGGCGAGCGGGAAACCGGCGGTGATCCAGCACACGGGCCCGAGCCGGTTCCTGCCCGACGCCGAAGGCCTGTTCCGGTTCCGATCGATCGACGATGCCACGCGTGCGTTCACGGCCGTCGAGGGCGATTACGACCGACACTGCCGCGCGGCCCGGGCGCTGGCCGCGGAGTACTTCGACGGATGTCGCGTGGTTTCGCGAGTGCTCGAGACCGCGTTGGCGTGAGATCCCGACTTCACCCGGAGTGCCTGGATGGTCCCGACTCGACCGACCGCGCGTTCTCATTCGTACCTTCGTGAGGTGATTGAAGGACCGCTCGAGGCCTGGCAGGAGCACGGCGCAGCGGAACTGTCCGATGTGCTCGACGCGCTGGTGGCCGACGAGACGCAGCGTGATGGACGCATCAGCATCGAGCGGCTGAAGCGCGCCGTCTACCGCGTGCAGATTGGCGGCCGATCGGGACGCTCGCTGGTCGTCAAGTGCCATACGCCGGCGCTGGCGGAAATCGACCGTCTGGTCGTCGAACGATGGCTGCCCGCGATCGGCTTCACGGATCGCTGTCCACGCCGCCTCGCTGCGGCCGCCGATCGAACGGGCGCCTGCGTGTGGCACGTCTACGAGGACCTCGGTACCGATCATCTCGCGGCACACCGCGATCAGCGGCGTCTGGCAGCCGCCATCGATTGTCTCGCCGAGCTCCACACGTACGGCGCGTGTCATCCGATCCTGCCGGATGTGCGCTGGCGCGCCCGCGACCATGGCCCCTATTTCATGACGCAGAGCGTGCGCGATGCGATGGCCGTCCTCGACCGCGTCCCGACCGCACGCCTCGATCTCGGCTGCGATCTGCTCACGCTCGCGACGCGGGTGCGCGATCGACTGTGCCGCCTCCTCGACGGCGCGCCGCAGTGGCTTCCCATCGCGCAGAACATTCCCGACACCCTGCTGCACGGCGATCTCTGGCCGAAGAACATTTTCATCACGTCGGGCGACGAGGCGCCCCGGGCGCAGCTGATCGACTGGGATCACGTCGGCGCCGGCCCCTTCACCTACGATCTGTCCACCTTCCTCTATCAGTGCCCGGTCAGGGAGCGGCGAGGCATTCTGCAGCGCTACCGCGCGGCCGTGGAACGTAGCGGCTCTCGCCTTCCCGACGACCGGGAGCTGAACGTCCTCTTCTACCACGCCGAGGCCGCGCGGTACGCCCACTGCGTCCTCTGGGCGGCGATGGCGCTGGTCAACGACGGCGCCGCCTGGGGCATCGGCGATCTGAACGACTACGACGGCTGGTTCGAGGCGCTCGAGCCGCCACTTCCGGAATGAAGGCTGCGATGAAATGGCTCATTGTCAACGGGGATGACTTCGGGTTCACCAACGGCGTGAATCGCGGCATCATCGACGCACATCGCCGCGGGATCCTGACGAGCACCAGCCTGCTCGTCGATCGTCCTGCGTGCGAGGCGGCGATCGCCGTCGGGCGCGAGTATCCGGCCTTGAGCGTCGGCCTGCATCTGGAGCTGGACCCGAATGTTCCCGAACGCGTGATCGCGGAGGCCGAGCGCCAGCTCGCGCAATTCGTGGAGCGGGTCGACGCCGCGCCGACCCATCTCGATTCCCACCACGACGTGCACTACGATCCGCGCATTCTGCCGCAGCTGCGCAGGTGGGCCGCCAGCATCGGCGTGCCGCTGCGCGGACAGTCTCCCGCCCGCCACTTCCGCAAGTTTTACGGCCAGTGGGCCGGGGAAACCCATCCCGAACAGATCAGCGTCGACGGCTTGCTCCGCCTGGTGGACGCGGAGGTCGGACGCGGGGTGACCGAGCTGACCTGCCACCCCGGATATGTCGAACCCGGGTTCCCTTCCAGCTATGCCGCGGAGCGCGAGCTGGAGCTGCGCACGCTGTGCGACCCTCGCCTGCGTGATGCACTCATCGAACGCGACATTCAATTGATCGGCTTCCAGGATCTGCCCGCGCTCGTTCGCGGCGCCGAGGCGGAGCGGGCGCGATGAACACCGCGGTGATCTCCGTATACAAGGTCGCGAACTTTCCGGACGGCGGCGGTCACTTCTGGGTGTACATGCAATACGTCCAGGGACTGCGGCGTCTGGGCTGCGACGTGTACTGGCTGGAACAGTTCCAGCCGGTCGGCGATCGGAAAAGCGACGCCGCCATCCTCTCGACCTTCTTCGAGCGCATGCAGCGGTTCGGTCTCGAGGGCAAGGCGCTGCTCTACTCGATCGACCGCAAGGACGGCGGCGACATCCGTTTCGTCGGCCACGAGCGATCCGAGGCCGAAGCGCTCCTGCGGCGCGCCGATCTGCTGCTGAACTTTCACTACGCGATCGATCCCCGGCTGCTCGGCTGCGCCCGACGCAGCGCGCTCGTCGACATCGACCCCGGCCTGCTTCAGTTCTGGATGAGCACCGGACAGCTGTCGGTGCCCGCGCACGATCGCTATCTGACCACCGGCGAGACGGTCGGCACATCGTCGGCCCGCTTTTCCGATTGCGGCCTCGACTGGATCCACATCCGGCCGTGTGTGAGCCTCGATCTCTGGCCGGTCAGCTTCGATCCGCGCTGCGAGACCTTCACGACGGTCTCGACGTGGTTGACAACGGACTTCCTGAAGGTCACCGAGAACGGACAGACGGTGCTGCGGGAGAACACGAAGCGTGTCTCGTTTCTTCAGTTCCAGAAGCTCCCGCGCCTCACGAACCAGCCGCTCGAGCTCGGTCGACAAGGACGCCGCCGATCGCGCCTCGCTCGAGCGTTCCGGCTGGCGGATTCGTCATTCCCGAGAGGTGACGAGCAGCCCCGAGACGTACCGCTCCTACATCCAGGCCTCGCGCGGCGAGTTCAGCTGCGCGAAGCCGTCCTGCATGGCCTTGCAGAACGCCTGGATCAGCGATCGCACGCTGTGTTATCTCGCCAGCGGGAAACCGGTCGTCGTGCAGGACACCGGGCCGAGCGCGTGGCTGCCGAGCGGCGACGGCATGTTCAGGTTCACGACGCTGGAAGAAGCGGCCGCGGCGTTCGAGGCCATCAATGCCAATTACATGCGGCATTGCCGCAGCGCGCGCGAGCTTGCGGCCTGCTGCGACGCGGCAGACGTCGCCGGCCGGATCCTGGACGAGTCGCTCGGCTCCGGATCGGCGCGCACGGGGGGCGCCCCCGCGACGGGCGCCGCCACCCGGTGACGCCGCGCATGACCGACATCATCGATGACCATCGTTCGACGTGCGTGCTGCGCGCGTCTGGCGAGAGGGACATCCTCGAACTGCGGGCGCTGCTGCGCGAGCTGCTCGGCGGCAACGAGCGGATTGCGCGAATTCATCGGGTGAACGCGCGCGTCCTGCGGATGGACATCGCGGACGGCGCGCCGTGGCGCACCATCGTCGTCAAACGGCTCGAACCCGCCGTCGCTCAGCGGACGGAGCTCGTCGCGCGGCGCTGGCTGCCGGCACTCGGTCTCGGGGACCGCTGTGCTCGCCTGCTTGGCGTCGCGGCCGAGGCGCGCGGCGCCTGTGTGTGGCATGTCTACGAAGATCTTGGCGAGGAGACGCTCGCGGAACACCCGGACATCGATCGCATTCGCGCCGCGGTGGAGCTCGTCGCCGAACTTCACACTCGCGCCGCGCGCCATCCCGTGCTGCCCGACGTACGGCGCTACAGCTCGAGCCGCGGATTGCACTACTTCGTGGAGAACGTCGGCGACGCGATCGATGCGCTCGATGCGCTTGCCGCCTCCGGGATTGAGCCGCCGCCCGAGCATGCCGGCGTTCCCGATCGACTGCGCGCGCAGCTCGTCACGCTTCTGGCCGATGCGCCGCGCCGGGCGCGCGCGGAGGCGTCGGCGGGGCCCGACACCCTGCTGCACGGCGACCTCTGGCCGATCAACATCTTCGTCGGGGTCGGCGGCAGCGGACCCGTCGCCCGGCTCGTCGACTGGGACCGCCTGGCCGTCGGCCCGTTCAGTTACGACGTATCGACCGTCCTCTTCCGCTTCCCGGCCGCACTGCGTGGAGAGATCCTCGAGCACTATCGTCAGGCAGTGGCGCAAGCCGGGTGGCGCCTCGCTTCGCCGGCGGACCTTGACCTGCTGTTCGATACCGCGGAGTGTGCACGCTACGCCAACAGCGTGATTTGGCCGGTACACGCGCTGCTCGACGAGCGCGCCGATTGGGCATTCCCGCAGCTCGCCGATATCGAGCGGTGGTTTCTCGCGCTGGACGAATGCCGTCGCACACCGATTGATAAGGAGATCCGCGGATGACATCGAAACGCATAGACAGCGGAACCGAGAACACCTTCGTACTGGTGTTCGAGCCCGGCGAGGAGGTGGCCGGCGGCCTGCTGCGCTTCGCGGCGGACCAGCGGCTGGCCGGCGCGCACTTGACCGCCATCGGCGCGTTCGAGCGGGTCACATTGGGCTTTTTCGAACCGCAGCGCAAGGACTACAAGAACATCCGCATCGACGAGCAGGTCGAGCTGCTGTCGCTCGTCGGCAACATCGCTCGCGATCCAAAGGGTGAGCCGAAACTGCATGCCCATGTCGTCGTCGGGAAAGCGGACGGCACGGCACACGGCGGGCATTTGCTCGACGCGCACGTTCGACCGACATTGGAGGTGGTGCTCGTCGAGTCGGCGCGGCATTTGTGCCGGACGACCCGTCCGGAACTCGGCGCGGCGCTGCTGGAGCTGGGGACCTGAGGCGGATCAGCCCTGTCGTCAGCCGGGCGATCCGGGCGACGCGCCGCGTCATCGTGCTGGAAGCGTGTAGAACGCCCCGAGGATGGCCCCGAACGCCAGATGCGCCACGACGACGCTGATCGGCGTTTGATAGCCGTAGTTGAGCGCAAGGAAACCGGGCGGCTCGAGCTGCCGCATGACGGTCGGCCCCTGCTGCTCGCTCGCCATCCGCGGATGCATGCCGGGCAGCAGCCTCATGCCAGCCGTCAGTACGAACGCGGCATGGACCAGCCCGATGGACGCGCCCAGCCACCACGTCGCGCGGTCCCACGCGTGGAACGCCGCGATATAGAAGAGCGAGAAGAGCCATCCCATCATGACGTGAACGCCGAAGCCGATGACGTTCGCCCGATCGCGGTTCGCGGTGAAGATCGTCCCGAGCATGTACGGGAGATTCATTCGGGTCAGGCGCATGCCCTGACTGCCTGCCATCAGCGTCGTCAGGACGATCGTGCTCACGAAGCCCCATAACAGCGAACTGGTCCAATTCACGCGCGCGCCTCCGGGTGCCGCGACTCGGGCGGACGCGGGGGCACGGCGCGTTCGACCGGCCGATCGCCTTGTCGTCGGCGCGCGAGCGACAACGCGGCGTTGATCAGGCCAACGTGGGTGAACGCCTGTGGAAAATTGCCGAGCGCTGCGCCCGTCTGCGGGTCGAGTTCCTCGGCGAACAGGCCGACGTCATTCGCGTACCGACAGAGGCGCGCGAAGGCCGCCTCTGCCTCGTCGATGCTCCCGCCACCGAGCGCCAGGTACTCGGCGCCCCAAAAGCTGCAGATCCCGAATGCGCCCTCGCCAGGGGAATCGGTCCTTCGATACCGATACAGCAAGCCATTGCCGGCCCCGAGGTGCTCCTGGACGCGCGCGTACGTTTTACGCATCCGATCCGAGCGGGCATCCTCGAAGCCGTACCATGCCAGGAGCAGCAAGCTCGCGTCCAGACCATCGCCGTCCAGTCGCGCGACGTAGCTGTCCCGTGTGACATTCCAGGCGCGCAGCTGGACCTCGTTTCGGATCCGCTCCCGTGTTTCCTCGAACTGCCGGACAGGAACATGACCGAGATGCCCCTTTTCGTGGAGTTGAAGCAATCGATCGAGCGCGGTCCAACACAGCACGCGCGAGTGCGTGTTGTGACCCTTTCCGGATCGCGGCTCCCAGATGCCCTCGTCCGGCTGATTCCAGTGACGGCAGACGTACTCGCCGAAGCCGCAGAGCATACGCTGGGTTTCCCGATCCAACGTGGCGCCGGTCCGGACTGAGTGGGTCGCTGCGTCGATCACCTCGCCGTACACATCCAGCTGGAGCTGTTCGGCCGCCGCATTTCCGATCCGTACCGGCCGCGATCCGCGAAAGCCGCCGAAATGTGCGAGAGTCTCCTCGTCATCCGGTGTGTTGCCGTGGACGTCATAGAGAATCCGAAGCTCAGGCCGCGTCAGGCGCGTCGTGTGCAGCAGCCAGCTGATAAAGGCGTCAGCCTCCTCCACGCAGCCGAGGCCGAAGAGCGCGCGCACGGTCAGCGACGCATCGCGCAGCCAGCAAAAGCGGTAATCCCAATTCAGATCGCCGCCGAGCCGCTCCGGCAGCGACGTCGTCGGCGCGGCGACAACCGCGCCTGACGGGGCATAGGCGAGCAGCTTGAGCACCAGCGCACTGCGCACGACGGCGTCGCGCGCCGGGCCATCATAGGTAATGTGCGCGGCCCAGTCTCGCCACCAGGCGACGGACCGCCTGACCGCCTCGCGCGACCAGGCGCCGAGCGGCGGCAGGACGGCCGGCCAGTCGTCCGCGAAGGTCAGTGATGCATAGCATGCCTGTCCGGACCGCAAGGTCATGCGTGCGCGCACGCCATCGTCTGCAACGCCGTCGACAGACATGTCGGTGCGGAGCGCGAGCAACCCATGCGGCATGTCGACCCGGATCCCGAGAGCGCCGGTGTCTCGAATGCGTATCTGCTGACGCGCGTAGCCAGGCCGCGGTTCGAGCCGCATCTGAACCTCGACCTCTCCCCGTTCGCACTCGACGATCCGCAGAATTTCATGGTCCGGAAGGAACAGCGTTCGTTTCTGTTCTTCGGACGCGACCGGCATCAGATCGGTGAGTACAACGGATCCTGAGGCGGTCTGCACACGGGTCTGGAGAACATTGGTGTTCTCCAGGTACGAGCGTGTCACGGTGAACGGCGTCGTGGGCGCCAGGCTCCAGAACCCGGCCCTGTCGTCGAGAATTCTGCCGAAGATCGACGGACTGTCGAATCGCGGCCAGCAGAGCCAATCGATCGATCCGTCGCGCGCGACGAGCGCGGCGCTGCGACAGTCTCCGATCACGGCGTAGTCTTGAATCGCGTTCATCGCGCGGGCTCCGTATCCCACCCGCTGAACATATCGGCCAGCGTGCAGGCCGTCAATCGAGGGCGACCTCCTCGGGCCGCCGGACACACACCGGCGTCAATCGGAGACCCACAGGGTCTCATACCGAGGGGAACGCGCATCTGATGTCGGCTCGCGAAGGGCACACTGCGGCAGGTCCTGCGCAGATGGCTCCGCGCACGCGTCCGGCTGGGCGGTGCAGAAAGCGCTCCTGTTAGTGAGATCGCCCACACAACTCTCAGTCGAGCCCCATCGAAGCACGGTGCAGCCATACACTGCGGAGATGAAGACGATCGGGCCATCGCGATGATCCGCTCACCCACCCGCGGCTGGCCGCGGAGTCGCCTCGTGCTTGCCGCGATCGGCGCGGCCGCTTTCGTCGCCATCGTCTGGGCCCTTCCAGTCAAGGAATGGACGATCGCGCTGGCGGAACGCCTCCGCGGCGCTGGTGCCATGGGCGTCGTGATGTTCATTGCCGTGTACGTGGCGGCCGAAGTGGCCCTCGTGCCCGGATCACTGCTCACGATGGCGGCTGGCTTCGCGTTCGGCCCGATCTATGGGCTCTTGATCGCCTCGCCGGCGAGCGTTCTCGCTGCCACGACCGCCTTCCTTCTGAGCCGCACGGCGCTGCGCGGCTGGATCCAGAGGAAGATCGCAGGATCCGACACGACGGCGGCGACCGCGTCGCAAGGGTCATCGAAACCATCGCCGCCGCTCGACCATGAGCGGCCGTGAGGACACTCACGGATGCCAGGCCGCGCTTGACTCTGGAGTCAGCTCCAGAGTGGACAATGGTGGCGTGGGAGGCCGCTGCATGTCGAGCTGCTGTAAACGATCGGAACCAGGACCGCCTGGCGATGTGGTCGCCGCTTGCCCGGCGAGCGGTGGCAGCGGCGGTCGGGTGGAGTTGCAGACGATGAAGGCGCTGTTGACGACGTCCGCGCTGCGG
>JABFWM010000010.1 GCA_013362195.1 Acidobacteriota bacterium | reverse complement strand
TTCGCGTCCGGCCGGGACCTGCTCACGGCGCTTCGCGGCATCACGACACAGTCCGCCCCCCCGCCGCAACGCGGCACGCTCTCCGAGCGCGCGTGGTGGTGGTGGCGCTTCCACCAGATCGCGATCGCGCTGCTGTCGAGCGCCGCGGTCGTTGCGGTCTGGATCGGCCGTCCGTGGCTCGCGCCATGGGGCTCGCCGCTCTTTCTGACCACCCTGGTTCTCGCGACCGTGTCGGTGACGCTGCGGCTCCATCTGCTGTTCACCTCGCACCTGCACCCGATGACGCTGCCGCTGCGGCGCACGCGCCTGCTCCGCTGGATCGCCAGTCTCGAAGGCGCGCTGCTGATCGTCCTGCTGGGCGCCGGCATTGCGGTGTCCGGCGGGCACGACGCGATGTCGGCCTGGCTGATCGTGACGGCGGTGCTGCACCTGCTGTCGCTCGCGGTGATCGAGCCGGCGACGTCGGCAGCCGCGCTCGGCGACGCCGCGCCGGCCTCGCGCTGAGAGGCACGGCGCCGATGAGGGGTGTTCTCGCGCACAAGAAGGTCCGAGGGTCGTACCCGGTCGTTCGTGCGCAGCGGCGTCGGTGCGCAGCAACCGATTACGCGGTGCGCGCGTCGAGCATCTCGCGAATGGTTCGGGCCAGCGCGAGCGGGTCGATCGGCTTCGCGATGTGATGCTGATAGCCAACCGCGAGCGCGCGTCGGCGATCGTTCTCGCCGGCATAGGCGGTCAGCGCGATGGCGACACGCGGGCCCTCGGCATCGAGCGTGGCCCGCAGCTGCTCCATCAGCGAGTAGCCATCCACGCCCGGCATGCCGATATCGCTCACGAGCACGTCGGGGCGCCATTCGACGGCAAGGCGGAGCGCCTCGTCAGCCGATCCCGCCGCCTTGACCGCGGCGCCGGCGCTTCCGAGTGCCGAGGCCAGCATCTCGCGCGTATCCGGCTCGTCGTCGACGACGAGGATCCGGTGCCCGTGCAGCGCGCCGCCGGTCGCGGCCGCCACCGTCGGTGCTTCGTCCCCTTCTGGCGCCGTATCCACGTGACGCGTCGGCAGCCGCACGATGAAGGTCGCCCCGTGATTCGGGCCGTCGCTCTCGGCGTGGACGTGGCCGCCGTGCATTTCGACCAGGCGCCGCACGATCGAGAGGCCGAGTCCGAGGCCGCCGTGCTGACGCGTGCTCGAGGCGTCCGCCTGCCGAAACGTGTCGAAGACGCTGGGCAGGAATTCCGGGGCGATGCCGACCCCGGTGTCGGCGACGACCAGCTCGTCGATGCCGGCCTTGCGGGACAGCCGCACGGTGACGCGGCCGCCTGGCTGGGTGAACTTCACGGCGTTCGACAGCAGGTTCCAGACGATCTGCTGCAGGCGATCGGGATCGCCGACGGTGGGGAGCGCGAAGGCGTCGATGTCGCGCTCGATCCGCACGTCGCGCGCTTCGGCGGCGGGACGGATCGACTCGATGGCGGAGTTCAGCAGCGCGACGAGGTCGACGGGCTGCAGCTCCAGCCGCAGCTTTCCGGTCGTGATGCGCGAGACGTCGAGCAGGTCCTCGACCAGCCGCGCCTGGACCTGGGCGTTGCGCTCGACCTTCTCGAGGGCGCGATCGCTGGCGCCCGGCACGAGCGCGTTGGCGCGCAGCAGGCGCGTCCAGCCGAGGATCGCGTTCAACGGCGTCCGCAGCTCGTGCGACAGCGTCGCCAGGAACTCGTCCTTCAGCCGGTTCGCCTCGCGCTCGCGCACCAGCAGCAGGGCGCGCTCCTGCTCGGCGCGCTGCCGTTCGGCGATCTCGTGGCGCAGTTCCTCGTTGGCGCGTGAGAGATCCGACTCGCGTTCCTGGATCCGCTGCAGCATGTGGTTGAACGCGTCCACGAGCTCGCCCAACTCGTCGTCGGTGGTCTTTTCGGCGCGGATCGAATAATCGCCGCGGCTCGAGACGTTGGCGGCGGTGCGGGCCAGGCCGGTGACCGGCGTCGCGACAATCGACTGGAGGTACGACGACAGCAGCCACGCGACCGCGAGCGCCATCAGCAGCAGCAGCGCGACCGCGATGCTCTGCAGCCGCACGCGTTCGGTGAGCGCCGCGAGATCGCTGCGCAGGTAGAGCGCGCCGATCTGTCGGCCTTCGACGATGGAGCTCTGAAAGACCTCGAGGCCATCGCCGGAAAAGGCCGCACGATCCCGGTCCGACCGCGGCGGACACGGCCGCGCATCGGGCACCAGATACGACGCGAACGGCGCGCCGGCCGCGTCGTAGAGGCAGGCCGCCCGGATGCTGCGGTGCACGGCGAGCGTCTGCAGCGTCTCGCGCGCCGTCTTGGGATCGCGGAACTGCAGCGCGGCGGTCGTGTTCTCCACGATCAACCGTCCCTCGACCGCGAGATCGCGGGTCATCTCGCCGCGCGACCGGTAGTACTCCCAGACGATGTAGGCGCCGCTGGCAATCGTCAGCACGATCGCCGACGTCATCATGATCATCGCGACGAGCTTCTGCCGGATCCGCATCCGGCGGAACAGGCGCGTGATCACGGCGCGCCCCGCGGCGTCACGTGCCGCGCCACGCGCAGCAGCTTCGAGCTGATCTCGAGCCCCGCCCGCGACGCGGTCTCCTGGTTGACGTCGAAGCCGACGTGGTTGCCGTCGACAATGAAATTGATGTGGCCGCCCCGCTCGCAGAACCCGGGCGTCTCGCTGACCAGCAGCACCGGCGTGCTGCGCACCGCGGACATCCAGCGCTCGGCCCGCGCCGATTCGTGGCGGCCAATGAACAGGATCTGGCAGCTGCGCGCCATCTCCGACGTCGTCGGCGTCACCCGCTGCAGGGGACGCCCCTGCGCCGTCTCGCCGGCGATGATTCGATCCACCGATACCGCAAACGCGGGCTCGGCGACGACGCAGACGCGAAACGGCTCGGCGCCGGGCGGCGGCGACGGCCAGTCGACGTATCTGGTGAAGTTGAACAGGAACGTCGCCTTGACGTCGTCTTCGGCGGTGGTGGTGCGTTGTTCGGGAGCGCGTGCAGCGGCGGCCGCCGTCCACAACGTGAGCAGCCACGCGGCCGTGCGCATGGCCCCCGGCCCTAGAAGCGCCATGTCGTGCGCACGTAGAGCCCGCGCTCGAACTCCGCGCGGAAGGGGCTCGACAGCTGGAACTCGGGGTGATGCGCGTGCAGCAGGTTCTGGCCGACGAGCGCCACGTCCCACGCGGCCGCGGGACGCCAGCCGACCCGGGCGTCCATCTCCGCGTAGGCAGGCACGACCGGGTGGGGCAGCCGATCGACATAGCGGAGCGCGGCGTCGAGCTCGAACCCGTGCGGCAGATCCGCGTTCGATCGCAGGGTGGCCATGTGGCTCGGATCGTTGTATTCGAAGACGCCGCGGGTGAGATCGCGCGAGCCGGGATCGAGGGTGAACCACTCGTGGAGATAGGCGTACGAGGCGTGCAGCCGCCACGCGCGCAGCACGCGGCCGGTGGCGGCGACCTCGACCCCGGCGGTGCGTGCGTTCAGCAGGTTCCTGAGCACGATCGGCTCTCCCGCTGCGGCCGGGAATTCCTCGCTGCGCAAGTCGCCGTAGACGTTGGTGTAGGCGGCCACGTCGACGGACAGACGATCGCGCCACTGCCGGCGGTAGCCGCCTTCGTACGCGACCAGCTTCTCGGCTTCGAAGTCGCGGCCGCCGCGAAGCGTGATCGCGCCGGTGTTCGCATTGGTGAACCGCAGGTCCGTATCGAACCGCGTCGGCAGCCGTACCGCGCGCGAGACCGCCGCCCACACCGCCTGCGCCGCGCTCGGCGTCCAGCGGATGCGCACCTCGGGCTGGCTCTCGAAGCCGGTGAAGGTGTTGCGCTCGACCTTGACGCCGGCGATGCCGACCAGCCGTCGCGGCACGATGGTGATCTCATCCTGCACGAAGATGCCGCCGATGGTAGTGACGGCGCTCCGGGGATCGAAGTAGAACGCGGCGTTGCCGGTGTCGTCGCCGCGGCTCACCCGCACCGCTCCGCCGACCAGCAGATCGTGACGGCTGGCGAACGCGACCCGCTGCTGCAGATCGACGTCCACCGTGTCGCGCACGTCGCGCAGTTGCTGAAAGACGCGACGATAGACGTGGTCGTAGTACGCCTGCGCGCGCAATTCCGCGTCCGGTGAGAACCGCCGCGTCCACCGGCCCATGACGTTGCCGCCATCGACGTGGGTATCGCGCCGATTGAACAGGCCCTCGCGGCCGACGTACGCGTCTCCCTGGATGAACCAGACATCGCGTCCCTGGCCGTTCGATTCCACGCGCATCCCGGCCTGCGCGAACTTCAGCGGGTCGTTCGCATCGATGCCGCCGGTGAGGACGTTGGCGTCGCGATAGCGGAATTTGCCGTAGACGCGGTAGTCGAGGTTCGCGCGACTGCCGCCGTACTGCGCCGTCGCGATCGCCCGCTCTTCGTTGCCGGCGGCCAGCAGCAGCTGCCCGCCGCGCGTGTCGGCGGCCGACTTGGTGATGACGTTCACCACGCCGTTGACCGCGTTCGCGCCCCACAGGGTGCCGCCCGGCCCGCGGGTCACCTCGATGCGGTCGATGTCCACCAGGGGCACGTCCTGCACCGACCAGAATGTGCCGCCGAACAGCGGCGAATACACCGTCCGCCCGTCGACGAGCACGAGCAGTTTGTTGGCGGTCGTGATGTTGAAGCCGCGCGCGCTCACCGCCCACGTCGAGGCGTCCGCACGCGCCACCGCCAGGCCGTCGATCAGACGCAGCGCGTCGACGAGGCTGGTGACGCCGGCGCGGCGGATGTCCTCGCCGCGGATCACCGACACGGCCGCGGCGGTGCGCGCCAGCGGCTCCGCGCGTTTCGACGCCGTCGTGATATCCAGCTCGGTGAGCTCTTCGATGCTGAGCCGTTTGAGGTCCTGTGCCGCGAGCGTCTGGTCCTGCGCGCACACCGGCGCCGCACCTACGGAGCAGATCAGCGCCAGCAGGATCGTCGTCCCCGATTGCGCCACGAGGCCGCGGATCGTCGACACGAGCGCGCGGATGTCGACCGGCTTCACGACGTGCGTCTGGAAACCTTGCTGAAGCGCCCGATCGCGGTCCTCGGGCCGGGCCTGCGCCGTCACGGCCGCGATCGGCACCGGCGCGGTCGCGGCGGCGCGCTCGCGCGCGCGGATGTCCCCGACCAGATCGTACCCGTCGCGCCCCGGCATCTCGATGTCTGCCAGGACCACATCCGGCCGGTGCGCCTCGAACGCCGCCAGCGCCTCTTCCACCGCGGCAGCGACCGACACGTCCGCGCCCTGACGGGACAGCAGCTCCGCCATCATCCGCCTGGAGTCATCGTCATCGTCGACGACCAGCACGTGCACGCCGTCCAGGCGCTGGAGCGGCGCGCGCTCCCGTTCGGACGCGTCCGCGGCTTGCGTCGACGCCGGTGGCGCGACCGTCGGGTGGATGGGAGCGGAGACCGGCAGCACCACCGTGAATTGCGATCCGGCACCACGTCCGGCGCTCTCGGCCGACACGGTGCCGCCGTGCAGTTCGACGATGTAGCGGACGATCGCGAGCCCGAGCCCGAGTCCGCTGTGCGCCCGCGTCGTCGTACTGTCGGCCTGACGGAAGCGATCGAAGATGAAGGGCAGCGTCGTGCCATCGATGCCTTCGCCCGTGTCGCTGACGATCACGGTGATGTGCCGCGGTTCGCGACGTACGGCCACGCGCACCGAGCCGTGCTCCGGCGTGAACTTGACCGCGTTCGAGAGCAGGTTCCAGATCGCCTGCTGCAGCCGGTGCGGATCGCCGCGGCCGCCGCCAATCTCGTTGTCGACGTCGACGTCGAGACGGATCGACTTGGCCTCCGCCGCCGGTTTCATCGACGCCACCGCCCCGTGGACGAGCGACGCGAAGTCGACATCCTCGACCCTGAGCTGGAGCTTGCCGGTGACGACCTGCGAGACATCGAGCAGCTCGTCGATCAGGCGCTGCTGCGCCGCGGCGTTGCGCTCGACGGCGTCGAGGGCCGGGGGCACGCGGTCGGGCGGGAGCATGCCGCGCCGCAGCATCTGCGCCCATCCCAGCACGGCGTTGATCGGCGTGCGCAGCTCGTGCGACAGCGTCGCGAGAAATTCGTCCTTGAGCCGGTTGAGCTGCTGCGCCTGCGCGAGCAGCGCACCGCGCTCTTCTTCGAGCTGACGGCGGCGTGAAATGTCCATCGTCACGCCGCGCATGCCGGCGGGCTGGCCGGCATCGTCGCGGATCACCCGCGATCGTGCTTCGACCCAGATCGTGCGTCCGTCCTTCGTCACCCACCGGAACTCGCTGCTGCCGCCCTGGCCGCCACGGAAAATCTCCTTCGCTTCGCGCCCCGCACGCTCGCGATCGTCGGGATGCACGATCGTCAGCCAGAAGTTCGGCGTGTCCAGCCACTCCCGCTGCGCGTAGCCCAGCATCGGCTCGATGTGCTCGCTCACGAAGTCAATCCGCTGCGCGCGCGCGTCTGGCTCGCCCCACGCTTCCCACACGACCCCGGGAACGTCGCGAACCAGGTCGGAGAGGCGGCGCCGGGCACGCGTCGCCTCGTCCGCGGCCGCTTCCGCACGCGCCGCCGCAGCCTCCGCCTGCCTCACCGCGCGGCGCAGCGACTCGCTGATCTCCGAGATCGCGACGCCGATCATGACGAAGAGCGGCATCGAGACGACATCGGCAATGGCCATCACCGCGAAACTGCCGATCGGCGCCAGAAAGAAGAACATCACCGCGAGCGTGGAGAGCATCGTCGCGACGATGCCCGACCCGCGGCCGCCATACCGCGCGGCGAGCAGGATCGCGGGAAAGAACTGGAGGTAGGGAACCGCCAGTCCGAGCCACGGATACAGCACGAGGCGGAGCAGCAGCGACACGAGGACCAGCGCGGCGGCGATCGCGAAGGCGCGGATGGCGGAAGCGCGACGGATCTGGTCACCCGGACTCGGCACGGCGGGGATAAACATCATATGGGACGTTCGCCATCGGTGGGAACGCCCAACACCTCATCGGTTACAGGCCAGATCGCCGCAATGACGAGCGCCAGCGATCCGCCGATGATCGTGTTGACGATGCGGTACCAGGCGGTCGCCGGCTCGGCGCCGCCGGCGAGCACGATCAGGAACACGACGTAGCACGTGATGCAGATCGTGAAGAGCGCGTAGTTGGTCCGGAACACCGCATAGCCGGCCCAGACGCATCCAGCAATCATGGGCACGAGCAGGCGCGCGCCCGGCGAGATCGCGACCATGATGACCGTCGCACAGATGGCGCCGATCGCGGTGCCGCCCATGCGCGCGAGTCCGCGCGCGAAGGTCTCGTGCAGGTCCGGTTTGAGCACCAGCAGGGCCGTGACCGGGATCCATGATCCGCGCGGGAGCGCCAGCGCCCGGTAAATCGCCGTCGCGGCGGCAAGCGCCGCGGCCAGACGCAGCGCGTGCATCAACGCCGGCGATCGGCGCTGCGCGTGGCCGCGCAGCGCGTGCATCGACGATACCGCTTTCGACGTCACCGCCCGCGGGTCGACCGGCAGCCGCGGCTCGATCGCAAGCAGCAGAACGATCTGGACCAGACCGCCGCCCATGACGAGCGCGGCGCGCACCGCCGCCACCGCAGGCGCGGCCGGAAATGCCGCGGCGACCAGCAATCCAATTGCCGCCTGCAGGCCGACGAACGATGCCGCAGGGCCGAGCGCCGCGAGCAGGCCGCTCATCGCGCCCCATGCCGCTGCGGCGAACGTCGCCGCCACAGCGGACGAGCCGGCGATCGCTCCGACGAAGATCGAGGCCGCCATGCCCGCCGCGGCGACGACCATCACCGGCACCCGCCGGTGCGCCGCCTCGTGAAACGAGCCGAACCCGACCGACAGCGCGCCCATCGCGCCGAACACGCCAATGCCGGAATTCCCGACGGCGCCGCCAATGACGAGCGGCACAGCGACGCCGGTCGTCGCGCGCAGCGCGGCCATCGCGTCGAACTTCGACCAGTCGAACACGAAGAGCGTCGCCAGCGCCTGCTTCAATGCGTTGAACATCGCGTCAACGATACGATCCCCGTCGTGCCGGTGCCCGGACTGTCGACGTTGAACGAGGACCAGATCACGGAGCGCGCCGCCCGGATGGCAAGGCGCGACGACCGGGAATACCGGGAGTATTTGAGGGAGGAGCAACGCCGCCAGCCGGAATGCCCCGCCCGCGGGGTGGCCCTTGATCAGCGTGGCCAGTCCACTAGCTCAACGTCTCCGCGCTGTAGCGTGCGATCAGTCCGGTGCGCACGGCCCGCCGATACACGCGCCTGAACACCCAGCTCGCCACCAGGACGCAGACGATCGACAGCGCCAGGGCGATCGCCAGCCGATCGGCGGCGACCGTGCCGCCCGTCACCAGGGCGCGGAGTCCTTCGAACACGTGCGACGGCGGCAGCAGGAACGCAATCGCCTGCATCCAGCGCGGCAGCGTGGCCACTGGATAGAACACGCCGGCAAACGGCGACAGGATGCCGGGGATGGGCCAGATGAACCACTCCGCCGACGGCCCGAACCTGAGCACGATCGCGCACGCCGTGATCCCCAGCGCGATCCCGAACAGGAAGAGCACGAAGACAAAGGCCCCGAGCGCCGCGCCGTACGACAGGAACGACAGTCCGAAGATGACGCCGGCCAGGACGATCATCACCACCAGCCCCACCGCGCTCGTGATCACGCTGGTGAGCACGAGCCCGGTGACGTACTCGCCGATCGTCAGCGGCGAGGCGAACAGGTTCAGGAAGTTCCGCGACCACACGTCCTCGAAGAACGCCATCGTCACGCCCTGCATCACGCGTTGAAAGAAATCCCAGAGCAGCACCGCCCCGAGCAGCACCGGCACGAAGTCGAACCCCGCCGAGGTGACGGTGTTCAGGTACCTGGTGATGAAGCCCCACAGGACGATGTCGATGGCGACCCAGACGAAGAGCGGGACGGTGCGGGTGATGCTGCCGCGAAAGAGATAGAACTGCCGCAGCGCGATCGCGCCGACGCGCGCGGGATCGATGGCCATCACGACTGCAGCGTGAGCGGCTCGCGCGCCACGGTCACGAACAGGTCCTCGAGCGTCTCCTTGCCGTGCTCGGCCGGGAGCGTCTTGGGGTTCCCCTCGAGCAGGATGCGGCCGCGCGACAGGAACAGCACGCGGTCGCAGACGTCCGCGACCTCGTACATGTTGTGCGACGTCCACAGGACGCCGGTGGCGCTCGAGACCGCGAACGCGCGGATGCTGGTGCGCAGCTCGCGCGCGGTTGCCGGATCCAGCGACGCCGTCGGCTCGTCGAGCAGCAGCAGGCGCGGACGGTTGAGCATCGCCTTCGCGAGCGCGACGCGCGTCTGCTCGCCCGAGGACAGCACGCCGCACTTGGTATCGCGAAAACCGGTCAGGGCGAAGTCGGAGAGGAGCGCGTCGATACGCTCGCCGAGATGCCTGACGCCGTAGAGCATCCCGAAGAAGCGGAGGTTCTGTGCGACCGTCAGATTGCCGGGAAGCGGCGCGTACACGGCGGCGAAGTTCGTACGTGCGAGCGCGTCGCGGCGATGCGCTTCGAGGTCGAGGCTGTCGATGCGAATCGACCCGGCGGTCGGCGCGAGCACGCCGAGGATCATGTTGATCGTCGTGGTCTTTCCCGCGCCGTTCGGTCCGAGCAGGCCGACAATCTCGCCGCGCCCTACCTGAAACGAGACGTCGTCGACAGCGACCGTGCCGCCGTACAGCTTGCGGATGCCGGTGACCGACAGGACGACCATGCCCCATCATGTTACGCGAACGCGCACCGCGCACGGCGCCGCCGCGCCCGCTGCCGCCGACGCGTCCGTGATGTCTTTCAGATCAGCGAGACGCCTCCCATCGGCCGTTCGCGGACCCACAGCTACGAGAACAGGTCGCCTGCCGGGTGCGGAGGGTCGAACTGGAGGCCGCCGAACTCATGACGCTCTGGCCGGGCGTGCCGCCGGGGGCGGCGCACCGGTCGAATCCGTCGGCCGAATGGACCGCCGCCGCGGAGCGCGGACGGTGATCCGCAGCTCGCGCCCTTCCAGGTCGATCATGGTGACGCGGCGCACCCCGCGAAGGCGCGCGGCCGACGCGCGGACCGCGCGCACCAGCGCGGCGACGACCTCCAGGCCGCGCCGGCCGTACCGATCGGCAACCGCGATGTGGAGCACGAGCACGTCCTCGGCTGACGTGCGCAGGAACATCACCATGCCCGCGAGCGCGTCGCTGCGCTGGCCCTGCTCGATCGCGAACAGGCACTGGACCTCGACGCCGGTGCCGACCGCCACATGCAGTCCGGACGCGTCCGAGACGATGCGCGGGCTGCCGAAGAGATCGATCGCGCGCGTGATCGCGCCCTCGGCCTGGCGCTGCCGCTGGTTAAAGAACATCAGGCGCTCGAGCGCCTCGCGCTGACACTCCGTCAACGTGGACTGAAACTGCAGGCGCATGGCAGCCTCCCGGGTTCGTGGAGACGGCGAACTAAAGTCGCCGCGGCGCGGGTCTTCAGCGTGCCAGGACCCCGCGGCTGCGGGTCAGGGCAAGCGGCCTGCCAGCACCCACCGCAGGCGGCGCTCGCGCCGCTTCGGCGGGTCGCACGGCGGCGGCGCGGCGACGGTATAGAGGAGGTACTCGTCGTCTTCGTGCACGCGCGTGAGACCGAGCGCCTGCACCGCGAAATCGCGCAGCTCGTCGGACGCGCGGTGCTTGTCGACGAGCACGTATTTCAGGCAGGCGCGCCGGAGGAACGTGTCGCGCGACGCACGGGCCTCCTCGAGTTCAGCGGGAGCAACGGCCCGTCCTTCGCTGAGGCCAAACACCACGCGCAGCATCGGCACGCGCCGGTTCATCGCCTTTCGCGCGTGCGACACGCGCGACAGATAGCCGCCGATCACCGGGTGCCGATGACGCGTCTGAAAGAACTCCGTGGCCGGGTTGAAGTTCCCGATCGAGGACGTGCCGTCGCGGATGCCAGTGGGCAATTCGAGCAGCCGCCCCGATTCGTTGTCGGACGCGATCATCTCGTAGACCATCGGGACCGCGGCCGAGTAGAGGGTCCGCGGCGCCGGCAGGAGTTCGATCGCCAGGGCCGCCGTCAGCAGCGCGCCGGCCGCCCAGCGCATGTGCGCCATCCGGTGCGACAGCGCGTTCACCGCGAATCCGAACAGCAGCGAGAAGCCGAGCGCCGCCGGGATCGCGAAGCGCGCCGGGGATCGCGCCATCCCGACGACGGGGACGTATCGGAGCAGCGCCCAGGGTCCGATCACGTACGTGTTCACGCCGCCGACGTAAATGAACGGCCCCAGGGACAGCGCGGCGAAGACGGCGGTGAAGACGACCCATCGTCGCGGCACGTGGCGCCGCCACGCGGCCACCGCGATCACGGCCAGCGCGACGAGCGGAAAGGCCGCGATGTATTCGGGGTAGGCGTCCGGCCGATCCGGCAGGAACCATTGCCGCGTCGTATCGCCGAACCACGGATGGTTCGGGTTCGGCACGAGGTAGGCGAGCAGATCGACGCCGCGCGGACTGCTCCGCCAGTAGATCGCCGTTTCGGGCAACCGCTCGTCGACGCTGCGCAGCGCAAGGCCGACCAGGAGTGGCGACGTCAGCGCCAGGCAAACGGCCACCGCGACGGCCCCGCGGCCAGCGAGTGTCCGCAACGCGCCGGCCGGATCGTGAAACCGCACGCGCGGCCGCCACGCCAGCCAGCCGCGCACCGCCAGCAGGATGGTGAGGACGAGCACCGGCGTATACAGCGTCCGCACGAGAATGCGTCGCGACGCGACGACGATCTCGTCGGGGCCGTGGACGAGACGCCAGGCCAGAAACGTCACACCGACGACGATCGCGGCGGTCAGCACACGGCCGGCGGTGCGGAAACGGGCCCGCTCACTGGTGCTGCGCTCGACGCGCAGGAACGCCGCCGCAACCACCGCGAGCCCCATGAGGCCGCAGTAGATGCCATAGTAGGCGTCGGAGTAGGACGCGACGGCCGCGACGACGCCGACGAGGACGGCGTCGAGGAGCCGGCGCGAGTCGAGCGTGCGCAGCAGCGCCCACAGGAAGAGCGCGAGCGGCGCCGCCGTCACGAGACTGAAATGGGCGGTCTCTTTCGCGGTCAGCACCGGCGACGCCATGAACAGCGCCCCGGCGGCCCATGCCGACACGCCGCTCAGACCGAGGCGGCGCGCGAGCAGGAACACGGCAATCCCCGAGCACGTGAGAAACGCGAGCAGCAGCAGGTTGTAGGTCTGGACGACGCCCAGCATGCCGATGAGCGGCAGCGCCAGCAGGCCGGCGAGCGGCGTGTAATTGTGCAGGCTGAAATCCGCGCCGCCTGTGTAGGCAAACACGTGGTCGGTGGCGAGCGGAAAATTGCCGTGCGTCAGCAGCTCGTGGCGGAAGATCCAGAGGTTCCAGACGTAGACGCCCGTGTCACCGGACGGGCGCCCGAGAAGATGGGTATCGAGGTGGCGCGGCAGCGGCCACGTCAGGACACCCGTCAGCACGACATAGGCAACCAGCGCGGCGCACCATGTCGCCGCCCTGGCTCGACACCAACGCTCCAGCATTGAACTGTCCGGTGGAACGCGGAATTATAGCCGGGTTGGACACGTCCGCAAATGTGTCCCCGGTGACACGCAACGTCGGCTTGCCGTCACGCCGCGCGATGTGACCTGCATCATCATAGTCATAGTCGCCGACCGTCGCGGCACAATCGATGCGTTTGCGGTGCGCAGTCCCAAGCAGGTCATATCGCCATGAACGTGCGTCCTTCCGTCCTCTGTCCGATCGACTTCTCCGAAACGGCCCGCGGCGCCCTGCGATATGCGGCGGCGATCGCCTCGTATTTCCAGTCGCCGCTGACGGTGCTGGCGGTGAACGACCCGCTGCTGGTCGAGGCCGCGGAGCTCGCATCGGGGGCCTCGCACCTCGCCGAAGATACGCGCCGCGAGGTCGAGCGGTTTTTCGCACAGGCCTTCGAACCCGCCGCGCCGTACGTCGAGGCCCGCTTCGAGGTCGCGATCGGCAAGCCGGCGCCGGAGATCCTTCGCATCTCGCGCGAATGCGCCTGCGACCTCATCGTCATGGGCTCGCACGGGTCCACGGGGTTCCGCAAGCTGTTCTTCGGATCGACGACGGAGCGGGTGCTGCGCGAGACGCTGGTGCCGGTGCTCGTCACCGCACCCGCCGACGCCGGTCCGATGGGCCCGGCGGAGATCCCGAAAGCCGTCCGCCGCATCGTCACGCCCGTCGATCTGTCGGGCGGCAGTCCCGGTCACGTCGAGACGGCGTGCCGGATTGCCGCGGCGCTCGACGTTCCGCTGCTGCTGCTCCACGTCATCGAGCCGATCCGGTCGATCCCGGCCGCGCACCTCGGCCTGCCGAACCTCGAAGCCGAACGCCGCGATCGCGCGGAACGGCAGATGGACAGCCTGCTCGCGTCCGTGTGTGCGGTGCGGCCGGAGGAGCTGATCGCGTACGGGGAGCCGGCGGAGGAAATCGCCAAGGTCGCGAGCGACCGCGATGCCGGGCTGATCATCATGGGCCTGCATTCGAGTCCGCTGCTCGGGCCGCGCATGGGATCGGTGACCTACCGCGTGCTCTGCGTCGCGCACCGGCTCGTCCTCGCGCTGCCGCCGGGCCGCCCTGACACGCCATCGCCGGCGGCGCCGCCGAAGGAATTGCGGTAACATGCGCGCCGCTTCGAGGTGGCGCGCATGTCAAGGGCACGACGCGGCTCGTTCTGGATCTTCCTGCTGATGCTGATCGGCCTCGCTGCCCGTGGCGCGTCGCCGGCAGAAAAGGCGCGGCAACCGTCGCGGAGCTTTGCCACCGATCTCGCGTTCCTGCGGCAGCACACGAACATCGTCGTGCTCGGCGCTGCGCCGGGCCCACAGGTCGCCGTCGCGCCCGGCTACCAGGGACGCGTGATGACGAGCACCACCGGCGGCGCGGACGCGCCCGGCTTCGGATGGATCGGCCGCGACGCGATCGCCTCAGGCACGCGGCAGCCGCACATGAATGTGTTCGGCGGCGAGGATCGCTTCTGGCTCGGACCGGAAGGCGGCCAGTATGCGCTGTACTTTCCGCCCGGCGCGCCCTTCGCCCTCGAACAGTGGCAGGTCCCGGAGGCATTCGACTGGGGCGCCTGGGACGTCGCCGAGCAGACCGCGTCAGTCGTCCGGTTCCACAAGCGGATGACGCTGACCAATTACGCGCGCACGACGTTCGTCGTCGACGTGGATCGCGCCGTGCGCCTGCTGTCGCCGGCCGACGCGGCCTCGCGCCTGGGCGCCGCGCCGGGCGCCGGCGTGCAGATCGTGGCCTTCGAGTCGTCCAACACCGTCACCAACGCCGGACACGCCGCGTGGACGAAGGCTTCCGGGCTGATCTCCATCTGGATCCTCGGCCAGTTCATCCCGTCACCGTCCACGACGATCGTGATCCCGTTCGAGGCGGGGCCGGAAGCGGCGCGCGGTCCGGTCGTGAACGATGCGTATTTCGGCAAGGTGCCGGCGGACCGGCTGGTGACGGGTCCGAAGACGATCTTCTTCAAGGGCGACGGCCAGCATCGCAGCAAGATCGGGCTCTCGCCGTCGCGCGCGGGTGCGATCGCGGGCAGCTACGACGCGCCGGCGCACACGCTGACGCTCGTCCAGTACACGCGTCCCGCGGATGCGACGGACTACGTCAATTCGATGTGGGAACAGCAGCGCGAGCCGTACAAGGGCGACGTGATCAACAGCTACAACGACGGTCCGCCCGCGCCCGGACAGAAGCCGCTCGGCCCGTTCTACGAGCTCGAAACCTCCTCACCCGCGCTCGCGCTCCCGCCGGGAGCGGCCTACACCCACGTGCATCGCACCTTCCATCTCGTCGGCGCGGAGCGCGACCTCGATCGGATGGCCCGCGCGACGCTCGGCGTCGCGCTCGCGGACGTGAAGGGCGCGCTGAAATAGCGCGGCCTTCAGCCGGGTCGGCCGACGCGTGATCACAAAGTTCACGAAGAGACGACGACCACCTCCGCACGACGATCACGAAGGGCACCGTCGGCCGTGACGGTGACCAGCGGCACTATTGAAGCGTGACGGTCAGCCTGGTG
>JABFWM010000695.1 GCA_013362195.1 Acidobacteriota bacterium | reverse complement strand
AGGCTGGACGAGCGTCGGGGGCGTCGCGCGGCGGCGATGACTCGAATCCGATCCCGAACCAGGCCGGGACGCCGAGCCGGCAGATCATGAAATCGGAAGGCCTGCCGCGGCGGAGCGCCGCGGGCCGTCAGTGATCCGGAACCGGGAGACCGTCATGCGCGCATATCTCTGTCTCGCCGTCACCATCGCCGCCGCCGTTCCTGCCGCCGCGCAGGAGCGGCCATTTCTCTTCTCGATTGCGACCACACCCGACGCCAAACCGGCCGTGCGCGTCGACTACGACGTCGGCGTCGGCGAACGCGCGTTCCAGAGCGACAGCGGCAACGAGCCGGAGCAGCGCATCGGTGTCCAGGCGTCGCGCGGCCGGCTGACGTTCCTCGGCCGCTTCGGGATCGCCGACGTCGGCAGCGCCTATCACCGCTCGCAGTCCGGCGAGATCCTGTATTCGCTCCTCGGATCGCGCAGCCCGCTGTACGTCGCGGCCGGCGGCGGGCTCCTGCACGAACCAGGCGGCGCGAACGTGCTGCTCGGCCGCATCACCGCCGCGCGCGAGACGGACACGTGGAAGCTGCACGGCAATGTGGTCTTTCAGAAGCCGATCGCGTCCGACCGCGACACCGTCGATCTGGTCACCAGCGTCGGCTGGGCGCGCGATCTCTCGCGCGCCGTCGCGCTCGGCGTCGAAGCGGTCGGCGAGGACCTCGAGGGGTTCCGGGAAGGGCACGAAGCGGAAGGCGGCGCGCGCCTGCTCGTCGGCCCGAGCGTTCACGTCGCGCCGGCTGGACGGCGATGGCAACTGAATGCTACGGGCGGACCGCTGTTTCATCCCTCGAACACGTCTCGTTCGAGCGACGCGTTCCGCGATCTTCCACCGGAGACGACCCGCGTCAGCTACGCCTTGAAGATCGCCTTGTCGATCTCGCTGGTCAACGCCCGCTGACGCCGCGGGACCACGGCCCGCGTCACGAGATGAGCGCGCGACTCGCCCGCACCCTGCTGAGGCCGCGGCGGCGCAGCCACATGCGGACGCCCGACCACGTCAGGACGAGTGGAAGCAGTCCGGTCAGACTGACGATGACCGGACCCGCGGCGCCGAAGGCGGTGCCATCGTGCAAACCGATCAGCCACATTTCGGTCGCCTCACGCCTCGACCGAGTGCCGGGTGTGGCGTCGACGCGCACGGCTCCGCACGACAAGTCGGCGACGACGTGCGTCTCGCGATGCATCGCCTCGTCACCGTGCGTCGCAAACGCGATTTCCCATCGCTGCGGCCCGCCGGCCGGGTAGATCGCCTTCCACTCGCCTCCCGGCACGAGCGAGGTCGCACGCGCGATCGCCTCGTCGAAGCCGATCGGCGCCCCGCACGCGACCGCGTGCGCTTCCGAGGATTGCTTCGGACCGGCGGCGATCGTCAGCACCGGCGCAAGCCAGGTTGGTCGGACGAGATACAGGCCGGTCGCCGTGAGCACGACGAGCAGCGGGAATGCCCAGATGCCGACCCAATCGTGCAGCGGCCGGGCCCGCGCGAGCGTTCGTCGCATGGGGCGCGGCCACAACTTGCGCGCGATCTGCGCCGACCCTGGCCACCAGAGATAGATACCGAGAACGAGCAGAACCAGGCTGCCAATGGCGATGAGTCCGCTGACCGCCCGGCCGACGGTACCGGCCCACAAATCGCGGTGCAGGAAGAGCGGCGCGTATGCTGGTGACCGATCGATGTCAATCACGCCGAGGACCGCGCCCGTCTCCGGCGCCACCAGCACGCCGGCGAAGCCCATGTGCCCGAGCCCGCCAGGCTGTTGCCCGTCGAAGACGAGCATCCCCGCCCTGGTGAGGTTGTGTTCCACGTGCGGCGCCCAGATCGCGATCGGCCCGCGCAGGTGCGGGACCGCGCCTCGCGCGTTCCGTACCCACTGATCGATGGACGACACGCGCGCGGAGAGACGATCCGGAATCAGTTCACCGTGCGCCCACTCAAAGAACTGCGACTGAAACAGCAGCAGGCTGCCACTGATGCTGATGATGGTGAAGATCACGCCGACGGTCAGCCCGAGCCATCGATGCGTCCAGACAAGAACGCCGTGCAGTCGTGCGCGCACGCGCTAGAACCCCCACGTCAGGCCGAGGCCGGCGCGACGGGGACGCACGATCGTGGCCACATCCTCTGCCGCAGTGGCTCCCGGCGCGAGCAGTATCGGGGCGGCTGAATCGAAGACGTTGGTCACGTAGACGAACACGCGCGCGCCCGCGAACGAGTAGCCGCCCTGCGCATTGAGCAGCGTATACGGTTCGACCCTGCCGCGCGGGTCGTTCGTGACGCTCGAGTAATACGCATCCGAGTAGCGCAGGTCGGCTCCCAGGTCCCAGCCCGCGCGCCGCCGGTACAGCAGACCGACATCCGTCGTGAAGGCGGGGGCCTGGGGCAGATCGTGGCCCTCGACGCTCGATCCTGGAAACCTGGTGATGTCCGTTCGCAGCAGACCCAGGTTCGCGAACAGCTCGAGCCCACCGGCCGGCCGCCACGTGGCGCCCGCCTCTGTTCCGTAGGTGATTGCCGCGTCGGCATTGCGGACGACGAAGGACCAGATCCGCGGATCCGGATTGAGATCGAAGGGGAGCTGCATGTCCTTGTAGTCACTGGCGAAGGCATTCGCGGTGAGGCTCAGCCTGCCGCCACGGAGATCCGCACGGGCGTACGTCTCGTAATTCCAGACGTATTCCGGACGGAAGGTGTAGCTGACGAACGGAAAGTCGAACGTGAAGCCGGCGCTGCCGCCGTTGTAGCCCCGGGACACGGACGTCCCGACGGTGATGGCATCCGTCGCGCGCCAGGCGACGCCGACCTTTGGCGAAAACACGCGGTAGGTCTCGTCGAAGTCGATGGCGAACGGGCCGTCCGATCCGATGCGCCGCCGATGTTCCTGCTCCAGCCGTCCGCCGAGCGTGATCTCCAGGTTGCGCGGGACAGAGACGACGGCCTCGCCGAAGGCGGCGACGGTGTTCGTCTTGTCGTCGAACGTCCCGCCGCCGAACAGATCAATCGCTTCGTCCTGCCGGCCGCGGAAGACATAGACGCCCGCGAAACCCTTGACGCGTGCGTTCGCGGCGGAGAAGCGCACGCGCGGCTCGAAGACCCATTCGCGGCCGTTGATCTCCGCGTTGCCTTCACCCGGGACCGCCTTCCGCGCAACGTGCAGATCGGTCAGCGCGATCGTGTGCTCGTAGCCGACGCGGCCGTTCCAGGCCCACCGGCTGTCGACAATCGCGCTCGTGGACGTCGGCTCGAAGACTGGCATGTTCGGGAAGGAGCTGGTCCGCTCGCCGAAGGGCCGGAGCACTCCCTCGGTCTGCGGACCCGTGACGGTGGAGTGGTTGATCGTCAGCAGTGTCGAGAAGCGCTTCGCCGCGTCGGGCTCGACGAGGACCTTGCCTCGCAGCATCAGCGACTCGAAGCGGCCAGGCGCCTGGACTCCCGGGAATGCGGTGAACCCATTGACGAAGCTGTCGCTCGCGGTGCGATCGATGGCGAACCGGGCCGCCACCCGATCCCGAACGAGCGGACCCGAGACGACGCCGGAGATCTCGGTCGACGCCATGCTGCCCGCGCCGGCCCGCACCTTCACCTCCGGCTCGTACGAGGGATTCTTCGTCTTGACGACGACCGTGCCCGCCACCGCGTTGCGGCCCTGGAGCGTACTCTGAGCGCCGCGAAAGACCTCCACCTGCTCGACGTCCCAGAGTCCGACGTCGCCGAACACCACTTCGTTGTAGCTCGCGGGCCGTCCGTCCACCTGGACGTTGAGGCGCGCGCGCGTGCCCGCGAAGAACGCGTCCGCTCCCTGCGCGGGCCCCGTCCCGTCGGCCCCGCGCACCGACGGCGCGAAGTTGTTCGTGCCTGTCGCGGTCATGTTCGGCACGCGCGCGAGAAGGTCGGTGGTGCTGAGAAGCAGCGGACGCTGCTCGAGCGCACGATCGTCGAAGACCGCGACGCTGGCGGCGGTGTCACGAAGCGGCCGCTCCGATCGTTCGCCGAAGACCATGACGGACTCGGCAAACCCCGCGAGCTCCAACGTGACACTGACGTCGCCGGCCCCTGCGGAGACGCGCCGCAGCACCGCCGGCCGAAAGCCAGCGAGCTCCACTCTGAGATCGTAGGCTCCCGGCGCGAGTCCGCGGATCTCGTACGCACCGGTCTCGCCCGTCACCGTTGTCCGGAGTGCCACGTGTGACGCCGGGCGCGAGACGCTGACGGTGGCGCCTGGAACCGAGGCGCCCGATGTGTCCGTCACCC
>JABFWM010000437.1 GCA_013362195.1 Acidobacteriota bacterium | reverse complement strand
ACGCAGGCCAAGGACAGGGCGCTCGGCGCCAAGGGCGGCCGCCTCACCCTCGAGTCCCTCCAGCAGCAGATCTCCGAGGGCGGGATGAAGGAGCTGCCGATCATCATCAAGGCCGACGTGCAGGGCTCCGCCGAGGTGCTCGCCGATACGCTGACGAAGCTGAGCGACGAGCGCGTGAAGATGCGCATCATCCACAGCGGCGTCGGCGCGATCAACGAATCGGACGTGCTGCTCGCCGCCGCGTCGAACGCGATCGTCATCGGGTTCAACGTCCGGCCGGACCGCAACGCCGCGGACGTCGCCGACCGCGACAAGGTCGACATCCGCCTCCACTCCGTCATCTACAACGTCGTCGACGAGATGAAGAAGGCGATGACCGGGCTGCTCGAGCCGACGCTGCGCGAAGTGCGCATCGGCTCGGCGGACGTGCGCGAGACCTTCAAGGTGCCGAAGTTCGGCACGATTGCCGGCTGCATGGTCACCGACGGACGGATCACGCGCGCCGGCGAGACGCAGGCGCGCCTGCTCCGCGACAACGTGGTCGTCCACGAGGGCAGGATCGGCTCGCTGCGCCGCTTCAAGGACGACGTGTCGGAGGTGAAGGCCGGCTTCGAGTGCGGCATCGGCTTCGAGAAGTACAACGACATCAAGGTCGGCGACACCATCGAGGCCTTCGTCGTCGAGCGGGTGGCGGCCACCGTCTGACCTCGACATGCCTGGATCGCGCCCGGATCGCGTCGGCGATCAGATTCGCAGCGAGCTCGCGCAGCTCATCGCGCGCGAGGTGCACGATCCCGGCGTCGGCTTCCTGACGCTGACGCGCGTCAAGGTCACGCCCGACCTGCAGCTGGCGCGCGTCTACTACACGTCGCTGGGCGACGAGAAGGCGCAGCGCGAGACCGCGCGGGCGCTGCGGCGGGCGGCGCCCTTCCTGCGGCGGCAGCTCGGCCAGCGCATCCGGCTGCGCCGGGTGCCCGACCTCGAGTTCTTCTACGATGAGTCCATCGCGCAGAACGATCGCATCGAACAGATCCTGCAGGAGTTGAAGGCGGAGCGGCATGAATCGGTCGGAGACGATGACCCCGGCGACGGCTAAGCCGGTGGTCGACGAGATCTGCGATGCCATCCACGCGCGGCGGCGCTTCCTGATCACGTCACACGCGCGTCCCGACGGCGACGCGGTGGGCTCGCAGCTCGCCATGGCCTACGCGCTCCTCGCGCTCGGCAAGGACGTGCGGATCGTCAACGCGGACCCCGCACCCGAGCACTACATGGAGTTCCCCGGCGTCGATCACATCGAGATCGCGCGTGAGGTGATCGAGACCGACGCCGACGCGCTGATCGTCATGGAGTCGGGCGATCTCGCGCGCACCGGCATCCGCGGCCTCGAAGGGCGCTTCACGATCAACATCGATCACCACCAGGGCAACACCAACTACGGCACGCTCAACTGGCTCGACGAGTCGGCCGCCGCGTGCGGGGAGCTCGTGTTCGAGCTGGTCCAGAAGCTGGGCATCCCCCTGACCATGGAGATCGCCACCCACGTGTATCTGGCGATCCTGACCGACACCGGATCGTTCCATCACTCGAACATCACGCCGCGCACCTTCGACATCTGCCGGCAGACCGTGGAAGCGGGCGTCAATCCGGCGGCGATGGCGCGGCGCGTCTTCGACAGCAACAGCTTCGGCAAACTCAAGCTGATTGGTGCGCTGCTCGACGAGATGGAGCTGCTCGCCGAGGGGCGGCTCGCCGTGCTCTCCCTCAACGACGACGTCCTCAACGCCACCGGCACGACCTACAACGACACCGAAGGGCTGATCAACCTGCCGCTCACCGCGCGCGAGATCCAGGCGGTCGCGTTCTTCAAGGTGGGCGCCGACGGCGACATCCGCGTCAGCCTGCGCTCGAAGTACGACGTCGATGTGCGCGCCGTCGCCAGCCGCCACGGCGGCGGCGGCCACAAGAACGCGGCGGGGTTCACGGTCAAAGGCCCCCTCGCTGCCGTCCGCACCCAGGTTCTCGATGAAGTGATCGAGGCGGTCGCGCTCGGGATGCAGACGCGGCCCGAGTAGGACTCAGGGCTTACGACTCAGGGCTCAGGGCATCTTTCAGGTGTAGGGCCGGGGTCTTTAGGCGAGACCCGCTTCGGCGTAAGCGCGGCGTGCCGCTTGTTGCCGGGTCCAACGACCCGGCCTGCCGCTGCAATCCGTTTGAGAATCGTGTGAGCCATAAGCCTTGAGCCGTGAGTCCTCCACCGACGGCGGCCTGATTGTCGACAAGCCGTCCGGCGCGACGTCGCACGATGTCGTCGCGGTCGCGCGCCGCGCCCTGCGCGAGCGGCGCATCGGCCACACCGGGACGCTCGATCCACTCGCGACGGGCGTGCTGGTGCTGCTCGTCGGACGCGCCACCCGGCTCTCGCAGTTCCTCGTCAGCGACGAGAAGGAGTACATCGCGGACGTGCGGCTCGGCGTCTCGACGCCGACGTATGACGCTGACGTCCGCGTGGAGGGGGGCTTCCGCCCGGAGGGGGCCTTCCGCCTGAAGGCGGAAGCTACCGAGGGCGCGGGGAGTAGCGTCCGGCTTCAGCCGGACGATCGCCAACAGGCGGACGATCGCGCGGCGGACTTCCGCCTGAAGGCGGAAGCTAGGGAGGGCGCGGCGGGTAGCTTCCGGCTTCAGCCGGAAGATCTCGAGCGCGTGCTCAGCCGCTTCAGGGGCACGTTCCTCCAGACGCCGCCGCCGCACTCCGCGAAAAAGATCGGCGGCGTTCGCGCCTACGAGCGTGCAAGAAAGAACGAGCCGATGGCGCTGGCGCCGGTGGAAGTCACGGTCCGGGAACTCGAGATTGTTGCGCCAGACGCCGCAACAACCGCAGACTTCCCTCGCCCCTCCCCCCTCGCCCCTCGCTTCCCGCTCCTCCGCCTGCGCATCGTCTGCTCGTCGGGGTTCTACGTGCGGTCGCTCGCGCACGATCTCGGGCAGGCGCTCGGGTGCGGGGCGCACCTGGAGGCGCTGCGGCGGACGCGCGCGGGGCGGTTCAGCATCGGGGAGGCGATCCCGATCGAGGTGCTCGCGACCGATCCCGACGCGGCACGACGGGCGGTGCGGCCGATGAACGCGCTGCTGGCCGATTACGCGGCCGTTACACTCTCGGCCGACGGGGCGCGGCGGGCCGCTCACGGCAATCTGGTGAGGCCGGAACACCTGGCCGAACCGGCCGGCCGGGCGATCGAGGCGCGCCGGGTCCGGCTGCTGGACGCGTCGGGCGCGCTCCTGGCGATCGCGGAACGGCGCCCCGATCTCGCTTTGCAGCCCCTCGTTGTGTTGGTGTAAAATGTTGATTCGTCTCTAAATACGGCCACCCAGTCGGGGTGGCGCAACGGCGGCCTGGTGCGGCAAGCGACCTGCCGAGGGTTCTGGGCCGTGCGTGGAGGACATGTGCTGAGCAAGGACCGCAAAACAGAAGTCATCGGCAGCTATCGCACGCACGATGGCGATACCGGCTCCCCGGAAGTGCAGGTCGCGCTCCTCAGCGAGCGCATCAATTACCTCACCGACCATTTCAAGGCGCACGCGAAGGATCATCATTCGCGCCGCGGGCTGCTGAAGCTCGTCGGGCAGCGCCGCCGCTTGCTCGATTACCTGAAGGGCAAGGACGTGGACCGCTATGCGGAACTGATCAAGCGCCTCGGCATCCGCAAGTAATGACTCGGGGCCCAGGCCTCACGACTCATGCCGTCTCAGGCCAGGGGCCTCGAGCCCTGGCCTTCCACCACGAAGCACTCCACAGGAAGCTGGCGCAGCTCACGAGAAAGATTCACCATGCACACACGCGATATCTCAGTTGGCGGCCGGACCATTTCGATTGAAACGGGACGCCTCGCCAAGCAGGCGGACGGATCCGTCGTGGTCCGGTCCGGCGACACCGTCGTCCTCGTCACGGCCTGCGCGGCCGCGGCCGCGCGCGAAGGGATCGACTTCCTTCCCCTCACGGTCGACTACCGGGAATATACCTACGCGTCGGGACGGATCCCGGGCGGCTTCTTCAAGCGCGAGGGCAAGCCGAGCGAAAAGGAAGTGCTCACCAGCCGGCTGATCGATCGCCCGATCCGCCCGCTGTTCCCGAGCGGCTGGCGTCACGAGACGCAGATCATCGCGCTGCTGCTGTCGGCCGACGCGGAGAACGATTCCGACGTGCTCGCGATCACCGGCGCATCCGCCGCGCTGGCGCTCTCGGCGATTCCCTTCACGAAGACGATTGCCGGCGTGCGCGTCGGGCTCGTCGGCAGCGACTACATCATCAATCCGACCTTCGAGCAGCGGAAGCAGTCGCGGCTCGATCTCGTCGTCGCCGGCACGAACGACGCGATCGTCATGGTCGAAGCGGGCGCCCGCGAGGTGTCCGAGGAAGAAGTGGTGCAGGCCTTCGAACGCGCGCACGCGGCGATCCGGGACATCGTCGCCGGCATCGACGCGCTCGCGCGCGAGGCGGGGAAGCCCAAGGCCGAGGCCCCGAAGAAGGAGATCAGCCGCGAGTTCTACCGCGAGGTCGAAGAGAAGGTCTACATGCCGCTCGCCGATGCGATGCGGATCAAGGCCAAGCTCGAAAACTACGAGACGGTGGACCAGGTGCTCGCGGAGCTCGTCGCCAGCATTCCGGAGGGCGAAGTCGAGCGGCGCACCGAAGCCAAGGCGATCTTCAAGGAACTGAAAGAGAAGGTGATGCGCGACGAGGCGCTCGACCGCGGCAAGCGCCTCGACGGCCGCGGCTTCGACGAGATTCGTCCGATCAGCATCGACGTCGGCGTGCTGCCGCGCACGCACGGATCCGCGGTCTTCCAGCGGGGGGAAACGCAGGCGCTCGTCACCGCGACGCTCGGCACCGCGGAAGATCAGCAGAAGGTCGAGACCGTCGACGGCGAGACCTGGAAGCGCTTCATGCTCCACTACAACTTCCCGCCGTTCTCGGTCGGCGAAGTCGCGTTCCTGCGCGGACCGGGCCGGCGCGAGATCGGCCATGGCGCGCTCGCCGAGCGGGCGCTCGCGTCGATGATTCCCGCCGAAGACACATTCCCGTACACCGTGCGGGTGGTGTCCGACATCCTCGAATCGAACGGATCGTCGTCGATGGCGTCGGTGTGCGGCGGATCGCTCGCGATGATGGACGCCGGCGTACCGCTCAAGGCGCCGGTCTCGGGTATCGCGATGGGCCTGATCATGGACGAGCAGTCCGGCAAGTACGCGATTCTCTCGGACATCGCCGGCGCCGAAGACCACTACGGCGACATGGACTTCAAGGTCGCCGGCTCGGCCGACGGGATCACCGCGCTGCAGATGGACATCAAGGTGTCCGGCATCACGATGGACATCATGCGCAAGGCGCTCGAGCAGGCGCACGCCGGCCGGATGTTCATTCTCGAGAAGATGCAGCGCACGCTGGCCGCCGCGCGCGCCAACGTCTCGTCGTACGCGCCGCGCATCGTCACGATCCGCATCCCGGTCGACAAGATCCGCGACGTCATCGGCCCGGGCGGCAAGATGATCCGCAGCATCATCGAGCGGACCGGCGTCAAGATCGACGTCGAAGACGATGGCCGCGTGAACGTGGCCTCGGCCGACGAAGCCTCGGCCCAGAAGGCGATCGGGATCATCCAGGAGCTCACCGCGACCCCCGAGCTCAACAAGACCTACATGGGCAAGGTGCAGCGGATCACCGACTTCGGCGCGTTCGTCGAGATCATGCCGGGCGTCGATGGCCTCCTTCACGTCTCGGAGATCGCGCATTATCGCGTCAAGGACGTGCGCGACGAGATGAAGGAAGGGGATCAGGTGATGGTCAAGGTCATCAACATCGATCCGTCAGGGAAGATTCGCCTGAGCCGGAAGGCGCTGCTCGCGCCGCCCGAAGGGGCCGAAGCCCCACAGGGTGGCGGCGAAGGGGGCCAGGGCGGCGATCGCGGCGAACGCCGGGACCGGCCCCACGGCGATCGCGATCGGCACCGCGGTCCGCGCCACGGCGGCGAACACCGCCGGGACCGCGAGCCGGCGTCCCGCGAGTAGCCACAGACGAACACAGGCCACAGAAAAGGGCCACAGAAAAAGGCCACAGAAGAACACAGAAAAACAGAGAAAAGACAGAAGGACACACGTCAGGGCAAAACGGCAGGGCTCGCGACCTTTCAGCCGCCGGGCGCGTCTAAGCTAACAGGCGCGGATGTTTCGGACGATACGGATCCGTGTTCGTCTGTGTTCTTGTGCCTGTGTTGTTCTGTGTTCTTCTGTGGCCTGTGTTCTTCTGTGGCCTGTGTTCTTCTGTGGCCTGTGTTCTTCTGTGGCATCTCTCGTGGTGGGAATCCCTGAGGAGGGTCCGATGGCTCGTCGTCAGTGGTCGGTATTCGCCACGCTTTCGGCGGCGGTGGTATGCCTCGTGGCCGTCGCGGCGCAGGATCAAGGGGCCACGCGCCAGTTCGCCGTGGTCGGCTCCCACAATGCCTTTCGTCCGGGCAACCTCGAGGTCAATCGCAACGACCTCGTGAAGATCACGTTCACCGCGGAAGACATCGCCCACAGCTTCACCGTCGACGGCTACCGCATCTCCAAGCGCGCGGGCGCGGGCCAGTCCGTCACGTTCGAGTTCCGCGCCGACCAGCCCGGCACCTTCCCCTACTACTGCAACCTCTCGCAGGACGACGGCTGCAGGAACATGAAAGGGCAGCTGATCGTGCGGTAATGCGGCGGGTCTGAAGACCCGCCCTGCGTGGCATCCGCGATCCGGCGGGTCTGACGCCGCGCCCTACGTGAGATCAGGAGGCCGGGTCTTCAGGCCCGGCCTCCTCCCCCTGCACCGCCGCTCCGCGCAGCTTGCTCTTGCGCGTCCCGTACACGCCGTAGAACACCACTCCAATCGCCATCCACACCAGCAGCCGCTCCCACGTCGCGCGCGGCAAGCCGAGCATCAGCACCAGCGCGACCAGCGCGGAGAGCGCCGGCAGCAGCGGCACCAGCGGCATCCGGAACGGACGCGGCAGATCGGGGCGCGTGCGGCGCAGCACGATGATGCCGATCGACACGATCACGAACGCCATCAATGTCCCGATGCTCACGAGTTGACCGAGCGTGCCGATCGGCGTGAGTCCGGACGCCAGCGCCACGGCGACGCCCGTGACGATCGTCGAGACGTGCGGGGTCTTGTAGCGCGGATGGATCCGCCCGGCCCATCCCGGCAGCAGGCCGTCCTTCGACATGGCCAGGAAGATCCGCGGCTGCGCCAGCATCATGACGACCATGACGGAGCTGAGCGCCGCGAGCGCGCCGACCGTGACGAGGACCTTCACGACGCCGAGCGGGCCCTGCCACGCGGTGCCCGCCGCGCGTTGCGCCGCGGCCTCCACCGCGACGACCAGCGGCGCCGGTTCGTTCAGCATCTGCCGGTACGGGACGATGCCGACCATCACGCCGGAGACGAGCACGAAGAGGACCGTGCAGATCGCCAGCGAACCGAGGATGCCGCGGGGCATGTCGCGCTGCGGGTTGCGCGCTTCCTGCGCGGACGTCGAGACCGCGTCGAAGCCGATGTACGCGAAGAAGATCACGCCGGCGCCGCGGAGGACGCCGCTCCATCCGAACTCGCCGAAGGCGCCGGTGTTCGGCGGAATGAACGGATGCCAGTGCGCGGGGTCGACGAAGCACGCGCCGACGCCGATGACGATCAGCACGACCGCGACCTTGACGATCACGATCACTGCGTTGACCGTCGCCGACTCGCTGACGCCGATCAGCAGCAGCGCCGTCACCGCGATCGTGATCAGCACGGCCGGCACGTTGAACACGGCGGTCACCGGATCCCCGCCCGCGACCTGCACCACCGTGCCGGGCGCGGCGCTGAAGGCGGCCGGAAAGCCCAGGCCGACCTGGTGCAGCAGCGTCACCAGGTTGCCGGACCAGCCGACCGCCACCGTCGCGGCGCCGAGCGCGTATTCGAGGATCAGATCCCAGCCGATCACCCACGCGACGAACTCCCCCAGCGTCGCGTAGGCATAGGTGTACGCCGAGCCGGCAACGGGCACGCTGGAGGCGAATTCCGAATAGCACAGCGCGGCGAGCACGCTGGTCAGTCCGGCGAGCACCATTGAGAGGACGATGGCGGGTCCGGCGTTGGCGGCCGCGGCCTGACCGGTGAGGACGAAGATGCCGGTCCCGATGATCGCGCCGACGCCGAGCATGATCAGCTGCCCGGGACCGAGGACGCGGCTGAGCGTCCGCTCGCCGTGACCGAGCTGCTCCGCTTCAATCCGTTCGATGGACTTGGTGGCAAACATGGACATGCCGCGACCGTACCCAAACGCCGCCGGCCATGTCCTGAATCGCGCCTGAACCCGCGGAAGAAACCTTGAAGTTTCCCTGAACCCTGTCGACGGACGGCGATTTGTTACGATTCTGGCCATGGGACCCGAGGCCGGCCAGAGTCTCGACCGCGCGCCGGCATCGGCGATCGTGTTCGGCCCGTTTGCCTTCGACCCGCGCAACGGCATCCTCACCAGGGGCACGACCGAGATACCGCTGCCGCCGCGCGTCATTGGCGTGCTCGCGCAGCTGCTCGCGCGCGCGGGCGAGGTCGTCTCGCGGCAGGAGCTGCTCGACCGCGTGTGGAAGGACGCCTTCGTGACCGACACGTCGCTGGCGGAGGCGGTCAGCTTCCTGCGCCAGGCCCTCGGCGACGATCCGCAGGCCCCGCGGTACATCCAGACCGTCCACCGGCGCGGGTACCGCTTCGTCGCGCCATTGGGAAGTCCCGCCGGCCCATCACCGGACACGGCGGTCAGGCTCCACTCGCGGGATGACACACCTGCCGGGGTCAGACCCCGAGGAGCGGATTCGGACGCCGACGTCGAACCGCTGTCCGCGGTCCACCCGTCGATCGCGCGAGATCTCGTGCCGTGGAGCGTGGCGGCGATTGCCGGCGCGTTGGCGATCGCGGCGCTCTGGCACGTCGCGCGCGAGCCGGCATCGCCCGCTGCGCCGGTCGCGCGGTTCGAAGTGCGGCCCGCCGCGGGATCCACGTTCGATCGGCGCGCGCCCGCCTTCGCCGTGTCGAACGACGGCCGGACGATCGCGTGGTCGGCGTGCGACGGGTCCACCGGCGTGTGCGGCTTGTACGTGCGACGGCTGGATCGCCTCGAGCCGACGCGGCTCGCCGGTACCGACGGCGCGGTCGCCCCCTTCTTCTCTCCCGACGGGCGCTGGGCCGGCTTCTTCGCCGATGGGAAGCTGAAGAAGATCGCACTGGCCGGCGGCGCGCCGACCACGCTGGCGGAGGCGCCGTCGCCGGGCGGCGCGTCGTGGAACGCGGACGGCCGGATCATCTTTGCCGGCGCTGCCGCCGGCGGACTCTCGATCGCCAACGATCAAGGCGCCGGCGCGACGTCGATCACGACGCCGCGCCCCGATCGCGGCGAAGTCCGCCACGTGTGGCCGTCCTGGCTGCCCGACGGCCGCACCGCGCTCTTCACCGTCGTCTCGTCGGTGGAAAGTGGTGCGGCTGGCCAGCTCGCGATCCTCACACCGCCGTCCTCGTCGTATCGCGTGCTGCGCGGCGGCGCGGCGCGCGGCGCCGCGGCGGGCCGCGGCTATCTGCTGCTTGCCAGCGGACCCGACGTGCAGGCGGTCACGTTCGACGAGCGGACGCTGACGCTCTCGGGCGGCGCCGACACGGTGCTCGACGATCTCGCGTCGGGGGGCGGCCTCGCGCAGTTCGCGGTCGGCGCCGGCGGCACGCTCGTCGCGCAAAGCGCTCCGGCTGCGCCTTCCCGCATCTGCTGGTACGACGACCCGGCTCGTACGCTCCCGCCGCTGACGCGGCTTTCTTCAATCGTCCTCGCGCCTGACGGCAGCCGCGTGGCCGGCGTCATCGACGAGGGGCCCGCGTCCGACATCTGGGTGGCGCGCCTCGACACCGGCGCGCGCTCGCGCGTCACCTACGGCGGCACGAACGTGTCGCCAGTCTGGTCGGCCGATGGCAGGCGGATCTTCTTCGCCACGCGCAGCGACGGCCCGTTCCGTCTCGCCGTCCGCAACGTCGACGATCGAAACCCGACGCGCATCGTCAGCGCCGCGGACACGCACATCTTCCCCGCGTCAGCGGCGGCTGACGGGCGGGTCGCGATCACGACGACGCTCCCCTCGAACCGCCTTGCCGTCGGTGTCGTGGCGCCGGCGGGCGGCGCGCCTCGCATCCTGAGCGACGGCCCGTTCGACGAGACGTCGCCGTCCTTGTCGCCAGACGGCGCGTGGGTCGCGTACGCGTCCGATGAGACTGGACGAGGGGAGGTCTTCGCGCGGCGCATTGCGGACGGCCTCCGCGTGCCGGTCTCGACCGGCGGCGGTCAGCGGCCGCGATGGAGCCGCGACGGACAGTGGATCTTCTTCGATGACGGCGCCCGATGGCTGCGGGCGCGCTTCAGCGGCGAGGGCGCGCCGCACGCCGCGCCGCCGGACGCTGCCTTCGCACGGTCTGGCGCAGTGGTGCTGGACGTTGCCGGCGATGGACGGTTCCTCGTTGACCAGCAGCCGGTGACGTCGGATCGCGCGATGGTGGTGATGGGATGGCTGCGCGAACTGCGGCAGCGGCTGCCGGCGCCGGTCACCGCGCCGCGCTGATCCGGAAGTCCGCGTCCGACATGTCGCCGTTGACACGGATGCTGTCGAAGACGATCTCGTCGACCAGACGCCCGCCTCCGCCGGTGGTCGTGATCCGGAACGGCAGCTGCAGGCCGTCGGCCATGCGGCGATCGGCAAACGTCATCCCGCCACCGGTATATTCGACCCGCACCGGCAGCGTCGAATCGCCAAACGCAAGCCGCAGCAGAAACTTCTTCTCGGCATCGACGCCTTCGATCACCCGCGCGCCGGCGCCGTAGCCTGCCGAATACATGACCGGGGACAGATCGCGGCTGACATAGGTGGCCGCGCCCAGCAGCAGGTAGGCCAGGCGGCGGCGCTCGGCCTGCAGCGCCGCGCCGCGCAGGAGCTCCGGCGTCGAAGAGACGCCGTCGCGCGTGCGGATCGCGTTCAACAGCGTGTCGCGATCGAAGCCCGAATAGCGCGTCGCGCTCCCGGTGGCGTCGATCCTCAGGTAGCGATCCGGCAGCAGGACCCTCACCTCGACGCTGCCGCGTTCCTCGGCTCCGTCAGGCGTGGCGATCCGGATCGCGCCGGCCATGCGCAGCGACAGCAGCTCGCGGACCGTCGCTTCGCGGCCGCTCACGTTCATGCGCGCCGTGCGGAACAGCGACGCCGCGGCATCGTCGCCGAACGTCAGCGCGTCCTGCGCGTGGAGCGCGGCGGCGATGGCCAGGAGACCGATGATCACGCCGGCGGTGCGCATGCGGGTCGGGAGACGGCTGTTATGATAGCCGAGCGATGAACGGCTCCGATCGGCATGAGCTCGAGATGATCGCGCGCGAGGCGATGCGCGCCCACGGCCTCGAACCCGACTTCCCGGCGCCGGCGCGCCAGCAGATCGCGCGGATGGGGGCGTCGGCCCCCGACGGCCTTCGCGATTTGCGATCCCTTCTCTGGTCGTCGATCGACAACGACGAATCGCGCGACCTCGATCAGCTCGAGGTCGTCGTCGACGACGGCCCGGCGCGCGCGCGCGTGCTCGTCGCGGTGGCGGACGTCGACGCGCTCGTCCCGAAAGACTCGCCCGTCGACGCCCATGCCGCCACCAACACCACGTCGGTGTACACGCCCGCGGTGGTGTTTCCGATGCTGCCGCTCGAGCTGTCGACCGACCGTACGTCGCTGAACGAGGGCGAGGATCGCGCCGCGATCGTCATCGACATGGTCGTCGACGACGGCGGCAGGCTGGTGGACTCGGACGTCTACCGCGCACTCGTGCACAACCACGCGCGGCTCACCTACTCCGCCGTCGCCGCGTGGCTCGATGGCGAATCCGCCGCGCCCGACGCGCTGGCGCGCGTCGACGGGCTCGACGCGCAGCTGCGGCGCCAGGATCGGATCGTCGTCCAGCTGCAGGCCAGGCGCGATGAGGAAGGCGCGCTGGAGTTCGACCGCACGGAGCTGCGGCCGATCGTGGACGACCACGGCGTGCGCGAACTGCGCGCCGAGCGGCCGAACCGGGCGAAGGACGTGATCGAGAACTTCATGGTCGCGGCGAACGGGGTCACGGCGCGCTTCCTCGCGTCACGCGGACTGTCGTCGATTCGCCGCGTCGTGCGTTCGCCGGAACGCTGGCCGCGCATCGTCGAACTCGCGGCACGTCACGGCGCCACCCTGCCGGCCGAGCCCGACGCGCGTGCGCTGCAGCAGTTCCTCAAACGACAGCGCAGCGATGCGCCTGAGGATTTTCCGGATCTCTCTCTGAGCGTGATCAAGCTGCTCGGCCGCGGCGAGTACGTCGCCGAGCGCGCCGGCGACGCGGCCGGGCATTTCGCGCTCGCGGCCGCGAGCTACACGCATTCGACCGCGCCGAACCGCCGCTTTCCGGATCTCGTGACGCAGCGGCTCCTCAAGGCCGCCATCGCGCGCGCCTCGGCGCCCTACGGCCTGGCGGAGCTCACGGCGCTCGCCGATCACTGCACGCGGCAGGAAGACGCCGCCAACAAGGTCGAACGCCTGACGAAGAAGGCCGCCGCCGCCCTGCTGCTCGCGGGCCGCATCGGCGAGACCTTCGATGCCGTCGTGACCGGCGCCGGCCCGAAGGGCACGTGGATTCGGCTGTTTCAGCTGCCCGTGGAAGGACGGCTGGAACGCGGCGCGGAGGGGCTCGACGTCGGTGATCGCGTGCGCGCGCGACTCGTCAGCACCGATCCCCACCGAGGCTTCATCGATTTCGCGCGGGCATAGCGGTCGCGTTCGCACGCGCCGCCGCGCTGAGCGCCGCGTTGAACAACACCTTGAACGTCCCGAACGGCTGCCCTCGCCACTGCGGACGGAACCCGAGCAGGACGACGCGGCCGGCGTCGAGCTCGACGTCCAGTGCCGCGGCCCTGCCGTTCATGTACTTCTCGCCAATCAGGTAGCCCGAGAGCAGCGGGGATCCTTGGTCCTGATACACCGCGAGCACGCGGCCCTTGAAGCCCTCGAGCGTCTCGAAGACGGGACTGCTGTCGATGAAGACCGCGGCCTTCTCCGCCATGCCCGCCATCACCGGCGACTCGCGATCGGTCGACACTTCGACGATGGTTCCGTGCCCGAAGAACTCCTCCGGACGCAGCCCCGCGACGACGTTTCTCACCGGCAGGTCGAAATGTTGAATCGCAAAGGCGCTCGCCGAGTTGAGGCACACCAGCGTGCCACCGGCGCGGATGAACTGATCGAGCGGGGCGAGGTCGGCTGCTGACAACCGCTCCGCGTATTCAGGAGGGACCGGCCCGCGGCGGCCCGACGTTCCCTCCATCGGCAGCCGCGCGTCATCGGCGAGGATCACGACGTCCACTTTGCCGACCAATGGCGCCTTGAGATCAGCCGGATGCAGGATGACGTACTCGAAGCCGTAGCGCTCGAGCACCCAGCGCGTCCAGCCTTCGTCCATGCTGCCCGTCCAGGGCTCGAACACACCAATCCGCGGCTTCGGTATGGCGATGCCGTGCGCGTCCGCGCGCTCCGCGACGAGCGCGAACGTCTTCACGAGCTCCTCCTGCCGCTCGCGCGTCAGCCATTCGAGCCCGTAGCGGCCGTTCGCAAACGTCAGTTGCGCGCCCAGCGTCCAGGCGCGTGCGATGGCACGGTACGCATTGTTCTGGGCCGGATCGATCGTGAACGTCGTCCCGGCGCCGCTCACGCGTCCGTCGGGCGGGACGATGGCCGAGGCCGACGGCGAGGTGTCGAACCCGGCGCCTGGCACGCTGTCGAAGGGCGCGGCATCCGCCGACGACGCGTCGTAGGGCGTCGCTCGCACCTTGGGATCCGGCATCGGCCCGAGCAGGCGCATCCGGGCGCGAACCTGCGCCGTCAGCACCGTTTCGATCGGCACCACCGTGATCCCCATCTGCAGCGGCAGCGTCCACCCTGCTGCGTCGTACGGCCGCTCGGGCGGCCCGCCCGGGTACTGACGGAGGTCCGGGTAGCGCTGCACGTCGAGCACTTCCCGCGCGAGGGCCGCAAATTCCTGATCGGTGGGCACGACCCACGTGCCGGGGGGAAAGGTCCGGCCGTCGATGGTGACCGCCTCCGTCAGCTGCCACACGCGCACGCCGCCAAACGCGAGCCGCCGCAGCATCTCGACCGGAGCCACGGGATCGCGCTGCGCCTGTGGAATGACATACGCGAACGGCGCCTCGCGCTGACCGCGCGCGATCTGGTCCCGACCGGCCTTGTAGCGGTTGAGGAGCAGCGACTCCTTGTACTTCGCGGCAAACTCGATCACCGCATACGACGCCGTTTCCATGTAGTCGACGGCGTCCCGCAGGCGCCACCATCCCGGGCGCCACGGACTCGCATAGAGGCTGCGGGGCCGCAGGTCGCGCATCGGCGCCGGGAAGTCGTCGATCGTGTACTCGTGCGGCGTCGCATATTGAAAGAGCGCCGTCTCGGTCCAGAACGCGGCGATGTTCTTGAAGTTCGGCGCATAGTCGATGTAGCCGGGGTACCACGCATCGAACGCGGTGCCCATGTGCGTAGCGCCGACCTGTCCGCGTTCCTCCAGCCGCTTGGCGATCGCCATGCCGATCATGTTCACTTCGCGCGACATCAGGGAGGGGGCCTCGGTGCCGACCGGCTCCGAGAACGGCGGCAGCCAGATCCGTGTGGGAAACGGCCCCGACTGATGGTGCACGTAGATGATCTGCGGCTCCCACCGGCGCCAGGTGTGCTCGATCGCCCGCGACTCGATCATGTTGAGCATGTAGGCGTCGCGATTGTTATCGTGGCCGACGTACTCCTGATACAGACGCGGCAGCGGCGACAGTTCGTAGGGCGTCCCGACGTTCCGCATGTACCACTCGGACACCATCTGCTGGCCGTCGGGATTGATCGTCGGCCACAGCATCAGCACGACGTTCTCGAGCAGCGCCTTGGTTGCCGGCTCGTGTGCCGTGCGCAGCAGGTCGTAGGCGAGGAGCGGAGTGTGCTGCGGCCCCGCGACCTCCGTCGAGTGCAGCCCGCCGTCGACGTGCACGAGCGCC
>JABFWM010000577.1 GCA_013362195.1 Acidobacteriota bacterium | reverse complement strand
GCCGTAGCCGGCGACGACGTCGCGAATCGGACCCGACGCGGAGCGTGTCAGCTGAACGGCGTGCAGGATGCCGAGGATGTCGCGGCAGTCCGAATCGAGCTGCTGGATGTAGCCGGCGGCGTCGGCGCCGGGCAGCAGCGTCTCGGCGATCGTGACGTGGCGCTGACGGATGGCCGCAAGCGTCGCCTCGACCCCATCGTCCTTGCGCTCGGCCGCGGCGACGACGCCGAGCAGCGCATCGGTGACCCCGCGGCACGCCGACAACACGACCGCGAGCCGCGGCGGCGTCTCCTCCTCGAGAATGCGGGCGACGCGCTGCATGCAGTCCGCATCGGCCACGCTCGACCCGCCAAACTTATGTACACGCCATTGATCCATGAGAATGCGAGCAGGCTCACGCGGGAGGCTGGCGGCTCGCGAGTCGAGCCTGGACCCCGGAGGCTCCGCGCCCGATTCTATCGTCAGGCCGCGCGTTTCGCGAAGCGGACCGGGCGAAGCGACGCGCGCGTGCTCGCGCGGCGCGCGGTTGCGCGAAGGTGTCCCTGGCACGCCAGCAGCCGGTGTAAGCTCCCGTGAACGCGAACGTCATTCAAGGTGGAGCGATGAAGAAGACACGTCTTTTCGGTCTGTGGCTGATCTGCTGCCTGCTCGCACTCGCGCCGGCGCCGGTGCCCGCGTGGGCGCCCGCAGCGCAAGCCGCACCGGCGGCCGCACCGGCGCCGGCGCAGACGATTCGCTGGCCGGATGCGAAAGCGAACGAGTGGTACCGCCAGCAGCCGTGGCTCGTGGGGAGCAACTACATTCCGGCGACCGCAATCAACGAGCTCGAGATGTGGCAGGCCGAGACCTTCGATCCCGCGACGATCGACAAGGAGCTCGGGTGGGCCGAGGGTCTCGGCATGACGACGATGCGGGTGTTTCTGCACGACCTGCCCTGGGACCAGGACCCCGCGGGGTATCGCGATCGCATCAATCGCTTCCTCGACATCGCCGCGCGGCACGGCATCAAGCCGCTGCTCGTGCTGTTCGATTCGTGCTGGGATCCCGATCCACGGCTCGGGCCGCAGCACGCGCCGACGCCGGGCGTGCACAACTCCGGCTGGCTGCAAAGTCCCGGTGCGAAGGCGCTGCAGGACGCGCAGCAGTATCCGCGCCTCAAGGCCTATGTCACCGGCGTGGTGCAGGCGTTCGGCAAGGATCCGCGGGTGCTCGGGTGGGACGTGTGGAACGAGCCGGACAACCTGAACGCGAGAAGCTACGGGAGCCGCGAACCGAAGAACAAGGTCGACCTGGTGCTCGCGCTGCTGCCGCAGGTGTTCGCGTGGTCGCGCGAGGCCGGCGCGCAGCAGCCGCTGACCTCGGGCGTCTGGAAAGGCGACTGGTCGAGCGACCAGAAGCTCTCGCCGATGGAGCGCGCGCAGCTCGAGTCGTCGGACGTGATCTCGTTCCACAACTACGACGATGCCGCGGAATTCGAGAAGCGTATCCAATGGCTGCAGCGATTCAAGCGGCCGATCCTGTGCACGGAATACATGGCCCGCGGCAACGGCAGCACATTCCAGGGGTCGCTTCCCATCGCCCGCAAGTACAACGTGGCCGCCATCAACTGGGGCTTCGTGGCCGGCAAGACGCAGACGTATCTCCCGTGGGACTCCTGGCAGAAGCCGTACATCGATCGCGAACCGGCGGTCTGGTTCCACGAGATCTTCCGGACCGACGGCACGCCATACCGGCAGGAGGAAGTGGATCTCATTCGCAAGCTGACGCGGGCGGCGGTGCCGGCCGGCGTGGGACGGTGAGCGATCGCGAGTCGCTCGTCCCTGGCAAGCCACGATCCGATCGCCGGGCCGCGAACGGCGTGATCCAGTCCGCGAATCACGCCGTTCATCCCTCCATCACGCGCAAATACTCTTGACAAATGCCGACCACGAGAAGAGCATGCGCGTGATTCCGCCGCACCCGGAGGATACGGCGAACCGCGCGAAGGGTGCCGGAGGCGCGTCGGTTCACAGCTTCCGGCCCGCCATTGTCGCCATCCGGCGACCGCACGAGTGCTGATGCAGAGGCACGCGCGACCCTGAACTCGGTTTCTGAAGGCTGAGTGACGACATGAGGCAGACAGTGTCGGTGCTGTCCGCCCGAATCACGCCTAACGGGGGTGCATAGTGAGAAGAGGAAGTCGGGCTCGTCGAACGATGTTCATGCTGCCGTCCCTCATCATCGCCATTGTCATTGTCGGCGCTGCGGCGCGGAGCGCGGCAGCGCAGGTGCTCTACGGATCCATCGCCGGCACGTTGACGGACGAAACCGGCGCCGTGGTGCCGAAAGCGGCCGTCACGGTCACGAACACATCCACCGGGCTGACTCGTCAGGCCACGGCTGACGAGGCCGGCTACTACTCGATTCCGAACCTGCTCGAAGGGCGGTACGACGTGTCGGTCACGGCCGGGGGCTTCAGCCCGTACACGCAGACCGGCGTCGACGTCCGCATCAACAACGTCACGCGCGTGAATGCAGTGATGCATCTCGGTGCGTTGAACGAGCAGGTCACGGTCGAGGCGAGCGCGGCGGTGCTGCAGACGACGAAGAGCGACGTCAGCGCCAATCTCGATACGGCATCGATGGAGAACCTCCCGCTGCCTGGCTACCGCAACTATCAGTCGCTGATCAACCTCGTGCCCGGGACGACGCCCGCGCGCTTCCAGAACGCCGTCACCGACACGCCGGGACGCGCGTTGACGACCAACGTCAATGGCCAGGAGCGCGGGGCGAACAACACGCGCGTCGACGGGTCGGCAGACATCCTGGTCACGATGCCGCATCACGCGGTGTACGTGCCGCCCGTGGAGAGCATCCAGGAAGTGAACATCTCCACCAACAACTTCGACGCCGAGCAGGGCATGACCGGCGGCGCGGCCGTGACGGTCATCACCAAGTCCGGCACCAACAACCTGCGCGGCTCCGCGTTCACGATGTACGACAGCAGCGCGCTGCGGGCGTTTACGTGGGACGAGAACCGTTCGGGCATCGCGAACAAGCCGGAGGGCCGGCGGAGCATCAGCGGCGGCAGTCTCGGCGGCCCGATCCGGAAGAACAAGCTGTTCTACTTCGCCAACTGGGAAGGCACCTTCGAACGCAACTCGTTCACGCGGCGCTTCTCCGTACTGCCGGCCGATTTCCGCACCGGTGATTTCAGCCGGATGCTCGGCGCGCAGATTCTGAGCGCCAGCGGCAATCCGATTCTGGTTCCCACCACCGAGGGAGGCACGACGGCACTGCGCCAGGGGATGATCTTCGATCCGTTCTCCGGGAACCTGGATGGCACGGGGCGCTCCGTCTTTTCCAGCGGCGGCCAGATCAACGTCATCCCTGCCGCGCGGTTGAACGCGCCGATGCAGCGGATGCTGGGGCTGGTGCCCGTCCCGAACCGGCCCGGCGACACCGACAACTACGTCAACACGGCGCTGCAACCGCTGAACCGCAACAACGTCGACGCCAAGGTGAACTGGAACCGCAACGAGCGCCATCAGCTCTGGTTCAAGTACAGCGCGATGGACGCGCTCGTCAGCGGTGAGTTCGCACTGGGCGCCGCCGGAGGTCCGTGCCTGTGCGGCGGCGGCCTCGGCAAGGGCTCGACGCTGGTGCAGATCGCCGGCATCGGCCAGACCTACACCGTCTCGCCGACGTTTTTGATCGACGGGACGTTCGGCTGGACGCGCTTCGGTCAGGACGTCGAACCGCCGGATCTCGGGACGAACTTCGGGCTGGACGTGCTGGGCATACCCGGAACGAACGGCCCCGACCGCCGTGAGAGCGGCATGCCGCCGTTGTACGTCGCGGGCTATTCCGAGCTCGGCAACCCTGAGGGCTGGAACCCGCTCTATCGCAACGACCAGTCCTACACCTTCAACACGAACGCCAGCTGGATGAAGGGGCTGCACGACGTGCGCTTCGGCTTCGACTTCGTGCATCACCTGATGAACCACTGGCAGCCCGAGCTGGGCGAAGGTCCGCGCGGCGCCTTCTACTTCGACCCGGGCGTGACGGCGCTCAATCCCGATGCGCTCGACGAGACCGTCGGATTCCGCGGCGGGACCCCGTCGTTCGAAAACGACTGGAACGCCGCGGCGGCGTTCCTGCTCGGTACGCCGGACGTGTCCGGGAAGAGCAGCCAGTTCATCAAGATGAACAGCTTCGAGAACCAGTACGCGCTCTACATCCAGTCGTGGAACATGATCATCGAGCGCAAGCTGCCGGCGGACCTGGTGGGCTCGATCGGCTACGTCGGCTCGGCGTCCGT
>JABFWM010000641.1 GCA_013362195.1 Acidobacteriota bacterium | reverse complement strand
GCCATGCGCCATTCGCCCGTCGCCCGTCGCCCTGCCGTTGAGCTCGCACGGGCGTAGAACTTGCACCGTGCCGCCGCGCCGCCATGGCAGACCGACCTGGATTCGTCCGCGTCCGCGGAGCGCGCGAGCACAACCTCAAAGACATCACCCTCGAGATTCCGCGTGATGCGCTGGTCGTGTTCACCGGCGTGTCGGGCTCCGGCAAGTCGTCGCTCGCGTTCGGCACCCTCTACGCCGAAGCGCAGCGGCGCTATCTCGAATCCGTGTCACCCTACGCGCGACGGTTGTTCCATCAGATGGCGGTCCCCGAGGTCGACGAGATCGATGGGCTGCCGCCGGCGGTCGCGCTGCAGCAGCAGCGCGGCACCCCCACGACCCGTTCGTCGGTCGGCAGCGTGACGACGCTGTCGAACCTGCTCCGGATGCTCTACTCGCGCGCGGGCGAGTACCCTCCGAAGCAGGAACTGCTGTACGCCGAGTCGTTTTCACCGAACACGCCGCAGGGCGCGTGTCCCACGTGTCATGGCCTCGGGCGCGTCTACGATGCCACCGAAGCGTCGATGGTGCCCGACGCCGCGAAGACCATCCGCGACCGGGCGATTGCGGCCTGGCCGCCCGCGTGGCACGGCCAGAACCTGCGCGACATCCTCGTGACGCTCGGCTACGACGTCGACACGCCCTGGCGCGAGATGCCGCGCACGGATCGCGACTGGATCCTCTTCACCGACGAGGCGCCGACCGTTCCGGTCTACGCCGGCTATGAGAGTCGGGCCTGGCGCCGGCGACGAGGGCGGACACATCGTCGTGTCCGGGACGCCAGCCGACGTTGCCGCGAACCGCCGCAGCCGCACGGCCCCGTATCTGGCGCGTGCGATGGGCCACTCCTCCGGGAAGGAAGAAGTGGCCGCATCCAGGTAATCAGCGACGCCGCTCCACGCGCCGTGCTAGCGCTTCGTCATCACGGTCGCGGTGAAGACCTCTTCCATCGCCAGGTTCCTTCGGCACCCTGGAGAGAAGTCGAGCTGATCGCGGCTGTCCGTCCAGATCGCATGCGAGACGCCGCCGAACGACGCGAGGCCGGCATAGTCTCCCTGCTGGTTGCCGTAGTTGATCCCCGCGCACGGAAACACGCCGTTGCAATCGTGTTCGTTCGAGCTGACGTCGGTCACGCGGACGTTGGGCAGGAACGACGCGCCGCCGGTACGCGACTGCGAGAAGTAGATGTCCGTCATGAACCGCCTGCCCGTGGTGTCGTTCCGCGTGTCATAGAAGGACACGTTGACGTCGCCGGTCACGGGATCGACGGCGAGCCACTGATTGAATCGATCGACGCCGGCGAGCGCATCCGTCGCCGCGAGCGGCGCCGTCCACGTCACCCCGCCATCGTCCGAGAACGCCGTGAAGATGTCGGTGTTGCCGGCCGCCGTGAGATCCATCCACGAGCAGTAGAGCCGTCCGCGGTGCGCGCCGGCCGAACGGTCCGCGTCGCAGGACGGGTAGACGAGCGCGCCGCGACTGAATTCCGCCGGAATCGCAATGTCGAAGGGCAGCGATTTGCCTGCGATCACGCGTGGCGGTCCCCAGGTGATCCCGCCGTCGAACGATCGATTGAAGGCGATCGTGTTGGCGCCGAAATCGTTCCACGCGACGTACACTTCGCCGTTCGGGCCGACGAACGGCACCGCGCCGATCCCGCTCCCCGGGCCGCGCGGATCGTCGACGCGCGCGATCGTGAACGTCGCGCCGTGATCGGTGGACCGCGCCAGGCGCACCCCGCCGCTGGGCGATCCGCCAAGCGCCGCGTCCCACGCGATGTAGATGGAATCGCGGAACGGACTCGCGGCGTTCGCGTCGGCGGTGATCATCGGCTTGTCGTTGAAGTGGCCGGATCCCCCCTCCTGCGAGAACACCGTCAGCTGCGGATACGTGCGTCCGCCATCGCTCGACCGCGCCACGGCCATGGCCGTGCCGTTGATGCCATTGCCGTTGCCGAAATACACGACGATGTAGCCGTAGAACACGTTGCCGAGGGTGTCGAAGGCCAGCGTCGGGTCGGACCCGAAGTTGATGCCGTTGCCCTTCGCGGGCGGCAGCGGCAGGTCGACGCCGCCCCACGTGGCCCCGCTGTCAGTCGAGAAGTAGCCGCGCATCGGCAGCCGGAAGATCTCGTTCGATCCGCCCGCCAGCACCTTCGGCTGCATCGGATTGATGGCAATGTAGGTTTCGCTCTGCGGTCCGCATTCATTCGAGACGTTCACGTTCGGGCCGACCTTGATCGCCGGCTGCCCGGTGCACGCATCGGGACCGTTGGTCGCCAGATATTGATACTTGTCCCACCACGTGGGCTTGTCGGGACTGTTCGTCTGACCGATCGCGGTGGATGCAGACGCGCAGAGAGAGAGGACCGCGACGGCGACGAGGCGGGGTGACATAGGTGCCTCCTGGAGAATGAAGATGTGCGAGCCGGATTATATGCGGTTGCGGCGCCGGCGCCAGCGACCCCGGCGCGATTACACGGACCTGGTCACCTTCTCGATGATGCGCCCGATCGATCGGCGCCGCCGTCGCATCTCGGCCCACAGGTCTCCGACCTCCGCGACGCGCGCCGCCATGTTCTTCAGCGTGAAGGTGCGCGGGGCCGCCGTGCCCCGCTCGATCTCGTCCCACGTGCAGGGCGCCGACACCGGGGCGCCCGCCTTCGCCCGCACCGCGTACACCGCGGCGAACGTGGCGCTGTACCCGTTGCGTCCCGTGTCGACGAGGATCCGCCCGCCGCGATCCTTCTTGTGAAATTCCTGCGTGAGGCGCCGGGGATCCCGCTGCACGAACAGCGTGCCGACGGCATGCGCGAACCGTTCCACCTCGCTCATCCCGGTCTTGCCGTCGATGGGCACGACGACGTGGAAGCCTTTCGATCCGCTGGTCTTCACCCAGCTTGGCAGGCCGAGCTCCTCGAGAAAGTCACGCAGCGCAAGCGTCACCGAGCGCAGGTCGCGGTCGTCTTCCCTGGATGGATCGAGGTCGAAGACACAGACGTCGGGGTGATCGAGATCGGGCGCGCGCGACGTCCAGACGTGCGGCGTGATGCTGTTCTGGTTCGCGAGCCACAGCAGCGAGCGCGTGTCGGTGACGATCGGGTGATGCACGGTGCCGCCCTTCTTCGGCACCTCGACTCGTTCGAGCCAGTCGGGAAAGCCGGCTGACACGTCCTTCTGAAAGAACCCCTTCCTGCCGATCCCCGCCGGATAGCGATCCATCGTGACCGGCCGCGCGCGGACGTGCGGCACCATGATCGGCGCCACCATCTCGTAGTAGGCGGCCAGCTCGCCCTTCGTGATCCCGTCGTCTGGAAACAGGACCTTCTCGGGGTGGCTGATGGTGATGCCGCCGATCACGCCGACTCCCGCACGACGTCGCGTGCGCGTTTGTCCGTGCGAATCCCGAGCAGCCGCGGATGCCGGAGCTTGCCGTGGACGGTCCATTCGATGAAACCCACCTGTACGACGATTTCGGGGCGAACCCAGTGCGCGCGGATGCGCGGCAGCCCCTTGCCCTTCGTGAACGGCGGCGCGGCAATCTCCATCGCGTCGAGCCGCGCCCGCAAATCGAGGAGGAGCTTCGTGTCGAACCCCGTCCCGAGCTTCCCCGCGAAAACGAAGTCGCGGTTGTCGAAATAGCCGACGAGCAGCGCGCCGAGACCGACGCGTCCGCCTTGCGGATCGGTGAAGCCGCCGACCACGAGCTCCTGCGTGGCCTCGCACTTCATCTTGAGCCAGTGCGGGGAGCGGCGGTGCTCGTATTTCGAGCCGCGCCGCTTCGCGATCACCCCTTCCCAGCCTTCGGCGCGCGCCCGCTCCCATGGCTCGGCGCCTTCCACGGCGTCGACACGATGCAGCGGCGGACGAAGCGGCAGCCGCGCGAGCAGGTCGCGGCGCGCTTCGAGCGGAAGCCCGGTCACGTCGCGGCCGTCGATCCACATGACGTCGAACACGTGATACGCCGTGCGGCTGCCCGGCCAGGTGATCTCGCCGTCGAGAATCAGCTCGCCCGGCGGCAGCTTTGCGATCGCGTCGGCAACCGCCGGCACGTGCTGCGGAAGCCGGTTGCGTGAGTACAGCCGCACCTCGCCGCCGCTCTTGAACGCCAGCAGCCGGATGCCGTCGAACTTGCGCTCGAAGATCCAGTCGGGCCCGGTGAATCGCTCCTGGGTCAGCGTGGCGGCCATCGGCTCGAGCCACTCGGGACATGCCTTCGGCACCGGCTCCTTTCTCGAGAAGCGGACGTTGCCGGTGCGATCGGCGAAC
>JABFWM010000151.1 GCA_013362195.1 Acidobacteriota bacterium | reverse complement strand
CGCGTCTTCGGCGCCGACTTCGTCATCGTGCGCTCGGCGCGGCCTGGCGTTACATCGACCGCACGCAGCGCCTTCGCGAAGGCATCAGCCTTGACGGCCACGCGGAAGCGGATCCCGTTGTGCGAATCGGGATCGCACGCGGCGGTGCAGTTGAAGCCGTCCGCGAAGAAGGCGCGTTCGACCTGCACGGTGTAGTCCTGAGGCTTCAGCGAGACGGCGGAGCCCGCACGCGACGGGACGCGGCCATCGACCTCCAGCGCCACCCAGCTCTCGGGAGGGACCGGCGTGGCCGCCTGCAGCACCACCAGGTCCGGCGACGGCTTGTAGGTCTTCGTATCCCAGGTCCTGGCAAGTACGAGGCTCACCGGTGCGATGGACTGCGCCGCATCGCTCGCGGCTTTCACCTTTGCCGCGAACGCGTCCGCCGCCGCGGGATCGATCGCGCCGGCACGCTGCGCACCTGCCGGCGACAACGGCGGCGCGTTGAAGGGGTGGCGTTGGAAGCGCGCCGTGACGTGCGCGGCCACCGCCGCGGGATCGACCGGCTGGTTGAAGCGCAGGACGAAGACGGGTGCCGCGTCGTAGCGTCCGCCCGGGCGATACCAGTCCGTCTGCAGCAGGCGCGCGGTCGGCGTCGTGAAGCTGAACGTGAACGGCGCCGCCAGGCCGCGTCCGCTGACCGCCGCCGCGCCGGCGTCGACGGTCACGTCGTACTTCGTTGCGAGCGGCAACGGCTTCGCCGGCGTGAAGATCAGAATCGTGGTCCCCGACCAGCGGAACGCGCCGTCGACGGCAGGACTGATGTGGAAGAACGGCGGACGCAGCCGCGCAGGAACACGGCCCAGCACCACCATGGGTTCGGAGAAGACGACGCGGATCTCGTTCGCGTCTTGGACAGATGCCACCTCGTCGACCGGCCCCGCGCTCACGACGCGCAGCGGCAACGCTGATGCGGACGTCTGGGCAGAGGCGGCGGCGGAAGAAACCAGGACTAAGAGGACTGCGAGCGACCCGATGCGACGTGTCATGGAGTGTCGGAAGCCTCGGAAATTTAGACACCGCTCGGACGAGGATGCCGGAGGACGGAAGACGGCGCGGCGGACGCGGGGTGTCCGAAGCACCGGCGAGCGCGATCGGGGCCGGAACCGGGACAGTCACACTTAGGCGAACGCGCGGAAATAACTGTGACTGTCACCGTTCCGGCGGACGCAAACGCGCCCGCCCGATCGTCATGCGGCGGAGGTGGCCCGCGATCGGCGTGGACGGGCCGCTGGACTAAGCATGCGCGCGGCGGTCGTGCACCGTGAACAGCGCCGGCACGCGCTGCCGCAGCGCCTCGGTGACGCGCATGCCGGGCGTGTTGCCCGCCGCGACGGTCGCGACGCCGTAATACACGAGCGCGGTCACGCCCAGCGTGGTCCAGAAGGGCACGGGAAGCGCCAGCGTCACGAGGGACGCCGCGGTTGCCACCGTCAAGGCGTCGACGGCCGCCGCGACCGCGCGGGGCGCGAGCCGCATGCGCCGTGCGCGCGCCTGCTCGACCGCCTGCTGCGCGGACGCGCGCCGGTCACCGGCGGGGTGCGCGAAGTCGTCGCGGTATTCGGGCGTATGGCCAATCAGCTCGGCCTGCGCCTTGATGACGCGGCTGGCGCGACGATCGCCGACCGGAAAGAGCCGGCAGAATTCGTCGACGACCTCGTCGGCGTCGAGACCGATGGCTTTTGCGTAATCGCGCACGAACGCGCGCGCGAAGATCCCCGACGGCCAGCGCGAAAAATCATTGCGCTCGAGCCCTTGCCAGAGCTCGATGCTGACGTTCGTCACGACCGCGATGGTGTCGAGCGTGATGCCGCGGCGTTCACGCTCGCTGCGGAGGCGGGGGCCGAAAGTCTCCCTGTCTGACATGGTGGAAGCCTGAATCGGGAGCAATTCCCGCGCCGCAGAGGTTGTCTCGGAATCGCGCGCATTCGCGACGACGCACGCCGCGCGTTTACGCCAAATCTGTAATCGCCGTCACCGAATCGAGACGTTCAGCGACCCGTTTCCGCGCTGGAATCGCGCCGGCACGAACGCCGGCGGGTCGTCCGCACCCAACCCAATCCGCGACGCATCAGAACGGCACGCCGCTCGCAACGGCGGCGTGGATCGCTTCTCCAGCAAACCGGAGCGCGCGCGAGTTGAACGGTGTTCGATTCCGTTCGCTGAAACGCGTCTATGATCAAAGGATGACCGACGCCCGCGTGCGCTGCCTGAGCATTCATGCGGCCTACGAGTGCCGGCGTACGGGTGTGTGCTGCCGATCCGGGTGGGACATTCCCTTCGATGCCGTGGAAGCCAGCGCGGTACGCGCGCTGCGGCTTCACGGCCGGGTCCTGCTCGAACCGCAGGGCGGCCGGCCCGCATTCGCTGCGCGCGGAGCTGACGGCGCGTGCACGTTCTTCAACGGCGCGACACACGCGTGCGCGATTCATGAGAAGGCCGGCCACGAGACGCTGCCGCTCACCTGCCGGATGTTCCCGCGGCTCGTGCTCCACGATCCGCGCGGCACCTTCGTCTCGCTGTCCCACTTCTGCCCGACCGCTGCGGCCATGCTGTTCGAGGGCACCGCACCCGTCGCGATCGTCGACGCGCCGACGCGGCTCACCCGCGCGGCACCGCTCGACGGACTCGATGCGACCGACGCGTGGCCGCCGCTGCTGCGCGACGGCGTGCTCACGGATCTCGCCAGCTACGCGCGATGGGAAGCGCGCTCCATCGATCTCCTGACCACGCCGGGGCTGACGGCGCGGGAGTCGCTCGCTCTGCTGGAGGATGCGACACGGGCCATCGTGGCGTGGACGCCAGGCGACGGCGCGTTGATCGAGACGATCGAACGCACCTTTGCGGACGTCCGTCCCGGATCGCCGTCGATCGCCGCGGCCTGCGACCCTGCCGTGCAGCGCTGGCTGGCGGCGCGGCTGTTCGGGACGTGGATTGCGTATCAGGGGCGCGGCCTGGAAACGATCGTGCGCTATCTCGGCATGTGCCTCCATGCGTTCGAGCGCGAGCTCGAACAGTGCGGCGATCCCCTTCAGGCGATTCGGCGCAGCGACTACCATCTCGTGCACGAGTCGTCGTCGCAGCGGCTGGCGATGATGTGCGACGAGCCGGCGCCCCGTCTGCGCCGCGTCGCGGGATCCGGTGCGCGCGAACGGACGCCGTGAACGAACCCGTTCTCGATCGGTTCCTTCGCTACGTGCAGATCGATACCCGCGCCGACGAGCGGTCGACCACGTGTCCCAGCACTCCCGGCCAGCTCGTCCTCCTCAACATGCTCGTCGCGGAGTTGCGCGCCATCGGCATCGCCGATGCGTCGATCGACGACAACGGCTACGTGATGGCGACCGTACCCGCGAGCGTCGATGGCGACGTGCCGGTGATCGGCGTGATCGCGCACGTCGATACGTCGCCGGAAATGGCCGGCGCCGGCGTGCGGCCGATCGTTCACGCGTGCTGGGACGGCCGCGACATCGCGCTCCCTGACGATGCGTCGGCGGTCCTGCGGGCGCGCGACTTCCCCGACCTCGCGTCGCAGGTCGGCCATGACATCGTCACCGCCTCGGGCGCGACGCTGCTCGGCGCCGACGACAAGGCGGGGGTCGCCGCCATCATGGCCGCCGCCGAGCGGCTGATGACGGACCCGTCGATCGCGCACGGCGCTCTGCGGATCGGCTTTACGCCGGACGAAGAGATCGGGCGCGGCGCCGACCGGTTCGACGTCGCGCGGTTCGGCGCGACCTGCGCGTATACGCTCGATGGTGGCAACTGCGGCGAGCTGGAGTACGAGAGCTTTTCCGCCGACGCGATGCGGGTCACCTTTCTCGGCTTCAACACGCATCCCGGGTACGCGAAGGGGCGGATGGTGAACGCGATCAAGGCGGCGGCGCGGTTCGTCGATCGCCTGCCCGCGGACCGCCTGTCGCCGGAAACGACCGAGGGGTACGAAGGCTATGTGCATCCGTATCAGCTCGACGCCTCGGTCGATCGCACCACCGTCCGCGTGCTGATTCGCGATTTCTCCACGGCGGCCCTGGGCGACGAGGAGCGCCTGGTGGCGGAACTGGCCGAACGGGTCGCGCGGGAGACCGGCACGCGGGTCGAGCTCGAGGTGCTCCCCTCGTACCGCAACATGCGCGAGGTGCTCGACGCGCATCCGGCGATCGTCGAGCGCGCGCGGGAGGCGATCCGCCGCGTCGGCCTGACGCCTGTCGAAAAGCCGATCCGCGGCGGGACCGACGGATCGCGGCTGTCGTTCATGGGGCTGCCCACACCCAA
>JABFWM010000106.1 GCA_013362195.1 Acidobacteriota bacterium | reverse complement strand
GCGATCAGGATTGCGAACAGCAGCCCCAGGCCATCGAGGTTGAACGACAGCGACAATCCGAGCGACGGCGCCCACGGCAGCTCGATCAGGCGCGCTCCTCCGTGCGCGGCGTTCCGCAACTGGCTGCCCAGGACGATGGTCAGCAGGGCCGGCCAGGCGGCAAGCACCGCGGCTCGATGCGGGAACCGGCTGACGAACCACGCGGCGGCGATCGCGACGACGAAGGGAGAGAGAACGAAGAAGCCGATCACGCGATGATGCTATCCCGCCGGGTGCCGCCGGGTAGGGCGGCCGTTATTCGGCGGCGACAATCCGTGGCGCGATGGTTCGCCCCCACACAGGCCAGCCGATCAGGGGAAGAGCCCGTACTGCTTCATTCGCCGCCACAGCGTAACCGTGCTGATGTTGAGCGCCTCTGCCGCCCTGCGCCGATTTCCACCAAATCGTCGCAGGGCGCGCTCGATCGACAGACGCTCCTGTTCCTGCAGGTCGAGCGTGTCGTCGCCGGGGCGTGGGCGTGATTTCTGGGTGACCTCCGGAGGCAGGTCACGAAGGCGAATGCTTGCGGTGTTGGCCAGGATGACGGCCCGCTGAACGGCGTGTTCCAGCTCGCGCACGTTGCCGGGCCATCGGTAGTTCATCAGCGCCGACATCGCATCAGCGGAGACCGCCTGGACGTCCTTCTTCATCCGCGACGCTGCGCGGACCAGAAAGTCGTGCACCAGGGCTGGGATGTCCTCCCGCCGTTCGCGCAGCGGCGGGACGGTGATGATGAAGGCGCCGAGGCGGAAATACAGGTCCTCGCGGAAGGTTCCGGCATCCACCGCCGCGCGCAGATCGCGATTGGTCGCCGCCACCACGCGCGCGTTGATCGTGATGCTGCGCTCGGCGCCGACCCGACGAATCTCGCGCTCCTGCAGCGCCCTGAGCAGCTTGGCCTGGACGGTCGGCGCCACTTCACCGATTTCGTCGAGGAAGATGGTGCCGTTGCCCGCCACCTCGAAGAGGCCGGCCTTGTCGCGGACCGCGCCGGTAAAGGCCCCTCGCACGTGGCCGAACAGCTCGGACTCCAGCAGCGTTTCGGTCAGGGCCGCGCAATTGATGCTGACGAAGGGGTCCGAGGCGCGCGGACTCTGATCGTGGATCAGCCTGACGACGAATTCCTTGCCCGTGCCGCTCTCGCCGTACACCAGCACCGTCGTATCGAGCGGCGCCACGCGTGCGGCGAGTTCGAGCACATGCTGCATGGCGTCGCTGCTTGCGACGAAGTGTCTGGCCGCGGCGTGCCGGTTCACGCGCTCGCGCAGCAGATTGAGCTCGCGTTCGCGCCGCTCGAGCAGCCGTTCGCGGCGGTCAAGCTCCTTGAGGCGCTGGCGGACGGCATCGCGCAGGCGTTCAACCTCCTGGCCGAGAGTGGCCGCCTGAAAGTCGGCGCGGATCGATTCGGCCTCCGTCTCCCAGCTTTCGAGATCGCGCCCGACCGCCGAACAGTGGCGCTCGCCTTGTGCGGTGCACGCGATCTCGCGGAAGTAGATCTCCTTCCCCAGCCACGCGCTCACGAAGCCGCTCGAGTACCCCGCGAGCGACCAGCACACCGGCGCCGAGCTTCTGCCGAAGTGGTGGACGTGCTGCTCCGCCTCGTAGGAGTCGTGCCAGCTCACCTCCTCTTCGAAGCGTCCCGTCTTCTCGTCATAATCGACGCGTCGAACATCCGCGCGAACGATGCCTTCCAGCGTATGGAGCATCGCGCCCGCACGAAGACCGTCCGTGGGACTTCTCCAATCCGAGCGTGCCCGCAGATTGACCGCGTCGTGATATCCGTCGGCGAACCCAAACCGAAGGAGGACGCGGCGGGCGGCGTCCAGCCCCAACGTATCGACCAGCTCCTTGCGCATGAGGCCCATCGCCGCGGCGCTGAGGACGACGACGCGCTGCTCGTGCAGCCGAATCACCCCCTGATCGGGCCGAAAGTCGAGCAACTCGGCGAGGTGGAGGCTGGGGCCCTTCGGCGTATCGTCGCGGCGTGATCGGGGCTTCACCGTCCCGCCATTCTATGGTGTGACGGCGCGTCAGGTCCGTCTCACGCCGCGGCGTCAACCCATCATGCGCAGCAGCCACCGCGCTGCTTCGAGCAGCCCGCGTACCGCGAGCGCGACCGGCGTGCCCACGGCAAGGAGCGCAAGCGGGACGAGCAGGACGATGCCCATGGCTCCGATGACGGACACGACCGCCTGCGCGAACGTGGGCCCTGAAGGCGGCGGCGACGCCGCGATGACCTTGGCGTCGTGCTGAATGCGGACGCGCGAATCAAGCGTCCTGGCCAATGGAAGTACCCTCCTTCTTTCATCTAGATGTGCCCGCTCCCGCGGCGGGGTCCGCGATTCCGTGCGCCATGAGTGTCCTGCGCACGCGAGCGCAGAAATATCAGCTCCTGAGCGCGTGCGCCGAACGTCGCGACGGCTTCCGACCAGAGCGTGCGCGCTTCGGCATGCGGACACTCGTCGTCGCAACCGTCCCGCGTCGCGGCCGTTCGAAGCCGCCGTTCGTGCGCGACCATCGCGTCGTGCCACGATGACAGGCGTGCACCGAGAGCCTTCGCCTCGTGGGTGTCAAGGCCGGAGCCGAGCGTCGTGTACGGGTTCATGTCAGACCCACCTCCTGTCGCACTGTTTGAACGAACGAGTCACGACCACTGCCTCCCGGAACGGAACATTCACGCGCCGTGTGTCCGCTGACCCACGGCCGTTTAAAGCCTGCGATGGACCCGCTGCCGCCGGTCCTGGTTGACGAGGTATGACTTCGAAGGAGCGAGCGGACTAGGGGCGAGGAGGACGGGCGGGGTCGCTGTCGTGAGGCGTCGATCCGCGCCGCGCTGACCGGAGAAGCCGGTCCGAGCGGTTCGCGGCCGCGGCACGACCGTGACCAATACCGACGCCGATGGCGGAGCGGGAGCAGGGTTGCATTGCAATCGCGCGCGGTGCCGTGGAGTCCCACGAGCCATCGCGCTTGCCTCGATCATCAGCAAGCCGCGGGCCGTGCGGAATGCGAGCGAAATCGCCATTCGTGGCGCGGCCAGGCGTTTCAGTTTGTGTCAGGCATTTCAGTCTGTAATGCTTCTGGCCGCGCGCTGCCCGTCGTCGGTGACGACAGGCGCAAGGACAGACAAACGGAGTTCACGTGCAGACGACATTGGTCGATTCCGCGAGCCTGGTCCGTCTAATCCATTTCTTCGACATCCTGGCCGCCGTCGTGTTCGCGGTGTCAGGCGCCCTCGTCGCCTCGCGCAAGGGGATGGACGTGATGGGCTTCATGTGGTTCGCGGTCATCACCGGCGTCGGCGGCGGCACCGTGCGGGACGTGATTCTGAGCGTGCCCGTCTTCTGGGTCGAGAATCCGGTCCACGTGTCCGCCTGCCTGGTGACGGCCGTGGTGATGCACTTCATCGCCCCAGGCGTCGAATCACGCTACAAGACGCTGGTGTGGTTCGATGCCTTCGGCCTGGCGCTGGTCACCATCGCCGGCACGGTCAAGGCCTCCGATGTGGGAGCGCCCGCCCTGGTCGCCATCGCCATGGGGGCGGTCACCGGGTCGGTTGGGGGGATCATCCGCGACACGCTCGGCCACGTCCCGTCGGTGCTCCTCGGTCACGAGATTTACGTCACCGCGTCGGTGCTCGGCGCCTGCACATACGTCGGATTCAGCGGCGCCGGCGTTGGCCGTCCGACGGCCATGGTCGCCGGGTTTCTGGTGACGTTGTGCACTCGCGGCCTGGCGATCAGGTTCGGCTGGTCGCTGCCGGTCCGCGAATCGACGAAGCGCGAGCGATGGAAGCGCGATCCGAAAGAGGCGGCGGGAGATTAGGGCGATGTCTCAGCCTGTGCGATTTGACAGAGCCCGGTGCGTCCAGCATTCTAGGTACATGGTGGCGCTCATCCGGCACGTGGCGGCGATTGCCGTGGCCCTGGCCCTCTCGGCCGGGAACGCCGCCGTGTGCGCCGGCTGGCAGGCGACACCAGACGCGCGGATGGCGTGCTGCACGAACGGCACGTCCTGTCCGATGCACGCAGCCGACCGACACGGTCATTCGGCCGACGGGGGCATGAGCCAGGCGCAGGCAGACAGTTGCTGCGCGGCATCGGCGCAACGCCATGATTCAGCAGCCGCAGCATTGACGTTCGTCGCGTCTGGCGCAATCGCGCTCGTGCCCGTCGCCGTCTTCGCCATACCGGTGAACCGACTCGCGGCGCACGGATGGCGCGCGTTCGTCCCGCTGCCCGTCTCCGCGACCCCGACGCACCTCCGCCTCTCCGTCCTGCT
>JABFWM010000003.1 GCA_013362195.1 Acidobacteriota bacterium | reverse complement strand
GATGCGTCCGGCACGCTGATGCTCGACGTCGCGCGGCGGCGGTGGTCCGACGACCTGTTGCGCGCGGTCGACATCGACCGCGCGCTGCTGCCGGCGGTCCACGAATCGCCTGACGTCTGTGCACGCGTTTCCGACCGCGCGGCCGGCAGCACCGGCCTTGCGCCGGGCACACCGATCGTCGCCGGCGCCGGCGATCAGGCCGCGGGCGCGATCGGCTTGGGCATCACGCGCCCCGGCGCGGTCAGCGCAACGATCGGCACGTCCGGCGTGGTCTTCGCCGCAACCGATCGTCCCGCGCTCGATCCGCGCGGACGCCTGCACACGTTCTGTCACGCGGTTCCCGGACGCTGGCACGTGATGGGCGTCACGCAAGCCGCCGGACTGTCGCTGCGGTGGCTCCGCGATCAGCTGTGCCAGCCGGGCGGCACGCCGCCGACCTACGATCAGCTGACCCGCGAAGCCGCGGCGGTGGCGGCGGGCGCCGAAGGCGTGCTCTGGGCGCCCTACCTGATGGGCGAGCGCACGCCGCACCTGGATCCGCACGTCCGCGGCGCGCTCGTTGGCCTCGCCGCGCATCACGGCCGCGGGCACATCGCACGCGCCGTCCTCGAGGGGGTCGCGTTCAGCCTGCGCGACACGTTCACGATTTTTTCGGACCTGCGCATTCCGGTCGAGCGCATCCGGCTCGGCGGCGGCGGCGCGCGCTCGCCGCTGTGGCGCCAGATCCAGGCGGACGTCTACGGGCACGCGGTCGAAACGGTCAAGGCCGACGAGGGCGCCGCCTTCGGCGCCGCGGTGCTGGCCGGCGTCGGCGCGCGCACGTGGTCCAGCGTCGACGAGGCGTGCGACGCGCTCGTCGAGACCGCCGAGCGCGTGGCGCCGCACCCCGAGACCGCCCGCCTGATGCAGGACCGCTACGCGGCCTTCACGCGCGTGTATCCCGCGCTGCGCACGATCGATCAGCGGTAGGATGCGGCGTCGTGGAGAACGTGGAAATGACGGATCTCACGCACAGCGAGATCGCGGCAGTGTGGTGCGCTGCGCCGGCGCCCCGCGTCCATCACGTGACGACTGAACGTCGGTTCGAACACATCCCTTATGCCTGATTACACACCACGCCTCGAACACAAGTTCTCTTTTGGTCTCTGGACGGTCAGCAACCGTGGCCGCGATCCGTTCGGCGACGTCGTCCGTCCGGCGCTCGCGCCGAACGACGCCGTGGCCATGCTCGGCGACGTCGGCGCCTGGGGCGTGAACCTCCACGACAACGACCTCGTCCCGATCGATGCCACGCCATCCGAACGCGACCGCATCGTCAGGGAGTTCCAGCGCGCGTGCACGGCGCACGGCATCGTCGTGCCGATGGCGACGGTGAGCCTGTTCTACGATCCGATCTTCAAGGACGGCGCGTTCACCGCGAACGACGCGCGCGTCCGCGCCTACGCGCTGCAGAAGACGATGCGCGCCATGGATCTCGGGGCGGAGCTGGGCGCGAAGATCTTCGTGCTGTGGGGCGGACGCGAAGGCACCGAGACCGACGCCTGCCGGCGCCCCGACGAAGCGGTCAAACGGCTGCGCGAAGCCGTCGACTATCTCTGCGAGTATTCGATCGATCGCGCCTACGGGTTCAGGTTCGCGCTCGAAGCGAAGCCAAACGAGCCGCGCGGCGACATCTACATGGCGACCACCGGCGCGTATCTGGGTTTCATCCCGACGCTCGCTCATCCGGAGATGGTGGGCGTCAATCCCGAGGTCGCCCACGAAACCATGGCCGGCCTGAATTTCCTGCACGCCGTCGCCCAGGCCTGGGAGGCCGGCAAGCTCTTTCACATCGATCTGAACGATCAGATGCCCGGCCGCTACGACCAGGACTTCCGCTTCGGCGCGGCGAATCCGCGCGCCGCGTTCTTCCTGGTCAAGTTCCTCGAGGACGCCGGCTACGACGGTCCGCGGCACTTCGACGCGCACGCGTACCGCACCGAAGACTACGAGGGCGTCAAGGACTTCGCGCGCGGCTGCATGCGCTCGTACCTGATCCTCAAGGAGCGGGCGCGGCAGTGGAACGCCGACAAGGAGATCCAGGCGCTCGTCAAGGAGATCATCGGGGCCGGCGCCGACGCGCCGGCGATCGGCAAGTATTCCGCGCAGGGACGCGACACGCTGCTGGCGCGCCGCTTCGACCGCGGCGCGATTGCCGCCCGCGGCCTCGGCTACGAGCGGCTCGATCAATTGACGATGGAAGTGCTGATGGGAGCCCGATGAACGTGGAGGGCCGCCTCGACGATCCGCACGGCGCACAGCCGGTGCTCCAGCGCGGGCCGTCGATCCGGGACGCGCGGCTGGTCGCGATCCTCGTACACGGCCGGGGATCCTCGGCCGACGACTTGCTCGGTCTCGCGCGAGAGTTCAGTCCTGGCGACGTGTGCTATCTCGGGCCCGAGGCGGCCAATCACAGCTGGTACCCGTACCCGTTCCTCGCCCCGATCGAACGCAACGAGCCGTACCTCTCGTCGGCGCTGCGGCTGATCGATCGCCTCGTGCAGCACGCCGGCGGCGAAGGGATCGCCGCGAACCGCATCGTCCTGCTCGGGTTCTCTCAGGGCGCGTGCCTCGCGAGCGAATATGCGGCCCGGCACGCGCGCCGTTACGCGGCGGTGATCGGGTTGAGCGGCGGCGTGATCGGGCCGCCCGGCACCCCGCGTGAGTACCCGGGCTCGTTCGACGGAACGCCGGTGTTCCTCGGCTGCAGCGACATCGACCCGCACATCCCGCTGGAGCGCGTCCACGAAACCGCCGACGTGTTCCAGCGGATGGGCGCCGCCGTGGACGAGCGGGTGTATCCGCGGATGGGACACACCGTCAACGCTGACGAGATTGCCGCGGTCAACGCGCTGTTGAACGCGACCTAGTGTCCGGCCGCGGACGACGACGTGGCCCGGGCGCACTCGCGCGCGCCTCGCTCTGGCGGTCCACAGGCACGAGGACGGTCAACGCTTGCCGGTTTCCACCTTCACGTCGACGATCGGCCCGATCCGCGCCAGGTAGCCGAACTGCTGTTTGAACTCGTCAACGTTCATGTGGGCGATCGTCGCGAGCTTCGCGAGATCGTGCGGATCGTCGAAGTCTTCCTTCGACAGCCGCAGCATGTAGCGGCGGGCGATCGCGTAGCGCGTCGAGCCGAGGTCGACCGAGCGCACGCGCGTGCGTCCCGTGTCGGGGTCGATCATCGTGTCGAACGGGATCGGGACGAACCTCCCGCCCTGCATCGACACCATCGCGGCGCTGCCGCCGCTCAGCAGGAACTCGGTGGCGCAGTACCCGAGGTCGCGCGTGTATTCCATGTCGAACGGAATCGGGTCGGCGCAGCGCAGCTCGTAGCCGATGTTCTTGGCCGCGATGGTCGTCTTGATCCCGATCGCGCGCAGGCGCTTGAGTACTTCGGCCTTCAGAATCTCGCCCAGGTTCACGTCGTCGATGCGGACGTGGCCGTGCGCGTCGCGCTCGGCGGCATCGAAGCCGGCGAGATCCTCCGGCTTGATCCCGAGCACGACCCCTTCCGCGATGACGGCGACGCCGTCGCGGCGCCCGTAGCTCAGGCGCTTGATGATCGCGCCGGTCAACGTGTCGACCACGTGCTGAAGCCGCGCCGGCTGCTCGAATTCCTCGCCGATGAGCGTCAGCGTCGCGCCCGCGGACTTGCCGATGCCGAGCGCGAGGTGTCCGGTCTTCCGCCCCATCGCGACGACGAAGTACCAGCGCGACGTCGTCTTCGCGTCCACCATCAGGTTCTTGACGATGTCGACACCGTAGTGCCGGGCCGTCTGGTACCCGAAGGTATCGATGTGCGCCGGCAGATCGAGATCGTTGTCGATCGTCTTCGGCACGTGGATGACGCGAATCGCGCCCGCGGCGTGGCGTTCGACCCGCATCGCGGAGAAGGCGGTATCGTCGCCGCCGATCGTAATCAACTGCGTGACGTTCATCCGCAGCAGCGCGTTGACGGTGTTGTCGAGCAGCTTCGTGTCGGTGGTCGGGTTCGCGCGCGCGATGCCGAGATGCGATCCACCGCGGAAGTGGATGCGGCTGACGTTCTCGATGGTCAGCGGCGCCGTGTGCTCGATATCGCCCTGCATCAACCATTCGAAGCCGTCACGGCACCCGACCACGTCCAGCCCTTCGAGCCTGGCGCGGATGGTCGCGGCGGCAATGACGCTGTTGATTCCCGGCGCCGGGCCGCCCCCGACGAGAATGGCGAGTCGCTGATGATGCTCCATATGTATTGACTATATAGTTCCCTCTTCCATTCTTGCACTGTCCGGGGCGGGATCGGCAGGAAGAAGTTTC
>JABFWM010000444.1 GCA_013362195.1 Acidobacteriota bacterium | reverse complement strand
CCTCGTGTTCGCGGTCAGCGGCGCGGGCACGGGTGAGGGCCCTGGCCGACATGTGAAAGAGGCGCTCCTCGGCTACGGGATGATGAACCAGGTGCGCGACTTCGCCGCGCGCGTGAAGTCCGGCGAGATCGCGTTCGATCCGGAGACGACGCTTTTTTTCCTCGCCGGAGGGCTCAACGACGGCCGACGCGAGACGGCGATGACACTCGCCAATCTCCGGCAGGAACTCCAGATCCTGCGTGCGCTCGGCGGGCGTCATTTCACCATTGCCCTGCTGCCCACGAAGATCCCGCAATTCGCGGCCGTCGGACTTCGGCTGAATCCCGCCTACGAGCAATTCGTGCGTGAAGAGGCCGGCGCCGCGGGCCTCGATCTCTGGCTGAACCACTGGGGCGCGGACTTCGACGAGGTCCTGGAGCATCCGGCGGCCTACGGCATCCTCAACACGACGAGCGCGTGCGCCGGACGCGCGATCTTCGATCAGGACGCGACCCCGGTCGGCGATCCGGCGGCGTACTTCTTCTACCATGAGGGCCACCCTTCGACGGCGGTGCATCGCATCGTGGGAAAGAAGCTGTTCGACGAAATCGCCGCGCACTCGCCGGCGTCGCGATGAGATCCTGACGCGCAGCGCACGGTGATGGACGACATGCGCGCCTCAACGCCGCCTCGGTATCCAGCCGTGACCCGTTCGGGCTTTCGTGTCCGTCAATGGTGCTCCGCTCGAGGCCTGGCGGTGTCGGGACTGGCGCTCACATCGGCGCTGCTGGCGGGTTCGGGCAGCGTCTCGTACACGTCTTCCGATCCGCGCGGCACGCTGCTGACCGCGCAGGCACTTCTCGAGCACGGCACGTTTGCGCTCGACGCGTATCCTCAGGCGGTATCGGGCTACCAGGTCATGACGCGGGCGAGCCACCCGTTCTATGCCTACCCGCCGGGGACGCCGATAGCGGCGCTGCCGGCGGTCGCGATCGCCCGGCTTGCCGGCCTCGACATGGCGCGCGCCGAAGACGACGACACGGTCCAGCGCGCGCTCGCGGCACTCACCGTCGGCCTCACCGCGGTGCTTGCGTCATCGCTCGCCGTCCGCTGGCTGCCATGGCCGCTCGCCGTCACGCTTGCGGGCATCTTTGTCTTCGGTACTCCGGTGATGAGCACGATGGGCACCGCGCTCTGGAGCACCAACCTCACCGTTGTCGCGGCGTCAGCCGCGCTCGTGCTTCTCTCGAAGGACGACACTGCCGCCCGCCCGGGACGCGCGGCAGCGATCGGTGCGCTGCTTGGCTTCGCATGCTGGTGCCGTCCGACGGCCATCCTGCTCGCGGGACTCGTCATCCTGTGGCAGTGCGGCCGTGCGGTCACCGCTCCACCGAGCGACCGTCGTCCCGCGATCGTTGGTGTGCTTTCGCTCTCTGCAGCGGTTGCCGTTCCGCTGGCGCTGCTGATCCTCATGTCGTGGCTGACCTATGGGACGTGGCTGCCCGACTACTACATCGGCACGCGCCTCGCAGCCAACGATCGGTTCGCGACGGCGCTGATGGCACATCTCGTCAGTCCGTCTCGCGGCCTGCTGAACTTCGCCCCCGCCGTGGCCGTCGCGCTTGCGGTCGCACTGCTCTCGCCGAGGCGCGTGCTCCACGTTCCGCTCGCCACGCTGGCGCTCGTCTGGATCGCGATCCATCTGGCGGTCGTGTCCAGGTTTTTTATCTGGTGGGGTGGCTACAGCTACGGCAGCAGGCTGCTCGTCGACGTGCTCCCGGGCGTCTTCGTGGTCTCGTGCGCCGCAGCCGCAGCCGTGCGCAGCGGTTCTCGACGCTGGCGAGTGGCCGGTCTCATTGCGCTCATCGCCGCCGGTGCCGCCGGCATCTGGATCAACTCTGTACAAGGGCTGTTCAATCCCGCCACCGCCGCCTGGAACGCGTCTCCCAGCATCGACCGATTCCCCGGCTACGCATTCGACTGGCGGCTGCCGCAGTTCCTGGCGACGAGCGCACGGCTGAACGATCGTCTGCGCCGCCATGATCGCTGGTTACGCGCGCCGCTGGAGCCAGACACCGACTACACGGCGCAGAGCACGCGTCTGCAGTTCTTCGACTGGTCCAGCGTCGAGGACGTCGACGGCTCGCCGCTCAAGAAATCCATCCAGAGAACGGCGTCGGTCCGCTTTCTCATCGGCGAGGGGATGCTCCACGGCGCGGAACGGATGATGCTGACCTTATCGATCGCCGCCGAGCGGCCGCTGGCGGGTCAGGTGTGGTTCAATGGCCGGCGGATCGCACAGGTCACGATCGCCGGCCCGGGACCGGAGAATTACGTGATCGGTATTCCGCGGGCGCTCGTCCGGACGATCGAATACGACGTGCTGGAATCGAACCTCCTCGAGTGGCGCGGGATGCTGGCACGAGACGATGCGCCGATACTGCTCCGCGCGCTTCGCGTCCACGCGGCGGGCCGTCGCGCGTCTTGAGCACGCGGGCGCGTCTCTTTCCAATGGCCGCGTGACACACGGCCGCTCGGGATCGCCCCGGACAGGAGGGACGAGGTGTTCTGGAACCGGAAAAAGGATTCGCACGCCGCCGCCACGGATGCTTCCGGCGACGCGCAGGCGCTGCGCGCCGAGGTCGAGCAGATTCGATGGTGGCATCCGATCGATCTCGGCGGCGGGCTCGTCACACCCGGGATCGACGTGACGCCGGCACGTCTGGCCGAGATCCAGATGCCGGACAATCTTGCCGGCCTTTCGGTCCTCGACATCGGCGCGTGGGATGGATTCTTCTCCTTCGAGGCCGAGCGGCGCGGCGCGCGCCGGGTGCTGGCGACCGATTCTTTCTGCTGGGACGGCGGCGGCTGGGGAAGCAAGAAGGGATTCGAGCTTGCGCGGCGCGCGCTGCATTCACGAGTCGAAGACAAGTGGATCGAGGTGCTGGATCTGTCGCCCGACACGGTCGGCGTCTTCGACGTCGTCCTGTTCCTTGGCGTGCTGTATCACATGAAGCACCCGCTGCTCGCGCTGGAGCGCGTCGCGAGCGTCACGGCCGGGCACCTGATCATGCAGACGCAGGTGGACATGCTGGCGGTCAATCGACCGGCAATGGCGTTTTATCCCGGAACCGAGTTGGGCGGAGATCCGACGAACTGGTTTGCCCCGAACCCTCCTGCGTTGAAGGCGATGCTCGAGACGGTGGGCTTTCGAACGATCACCTTCCTGTCGAAATCGTTCCCGGACACCGTCAGTCTGGACACGCTGAATACCGTGCAGCCCAATCACGTCACGTTGCACGCGTGGAAGTAGACGGCCTCAATTTCCAGGGCTCGTTTCCCTTCCGCGGGTGCGCTGACCCTGCACCGCGCCACTCTCGAGACCGGCATGCTTCCACGGGCCGCAGAACAGCGACGGACGCGAGGCTCGGCTCCTGCGGGCCGGCTCGAACGCGTGCGCATTCTGGTATACTTTCTATACCTGATGGACTTCGAGTTCGATCCGGCGAAGTCGGCAGCCAACCTGAGGAAGCACGGCATCGACTTCATCGCCGCGCAGGCCCTGTGGAGCGACTTCGACCGCCTCGAGATCCCGGCCCGATCGCTCGATGCGCCTCGGACCCAGGTCATCGGGCGAATCGGCGATCTGGTGTGGTCGGCGTTCATCACCACGCGGGGCGACCGCATTCGGATCATTTCCGTCAGGCGAGCACGCGATGAAGAAGAAGCAGCGTACCTCCAGGACTAGAGCAGTCCCGGCCGCCGAACTCGACGCGATGCACGATGCCAGGACCGACCTCTCGGCCCACATGGATCTCGCGAGCGCGGTCCGGCCGGGTCGAGCGGTCCAGCGCGTCAACGTGGATTTCCCGGTCGACCTTTTGCGGGAAATCGATCAGGCGGCCCGCCGCCTCGGCGTCACCCGGCAGGCATTCATCAAAATCCGGCTGGCCGACTCGCTCGTCAAGCACCAGTGAGCCAGCCACCCAAGGTGGGCGCGGGCCGGGCGTTTGACACCTTCTGTGCCCCGAATATCCCGAGCGGAACATGTCGTGTTCACCCGGAGCGCCGATCGACGTCACCGACGGTTCGCCGTAGTCAACCGAGGAGGCGCCCAGAGGCGCCCCCGGATGCATGGTCCGTCAGAACAGGAACCGCACCGACAGCTGCATCGTCCGCGGATCCCCCGACAGGCTGGTGATGGTGCCGAACGTCGCGCGGCTGGCCACGTCCTTGTTCGGCAGTCCGAAGTTCGTCTTGTTGAACAGATTGAACCCGTCCCAGCGGAGTGACGCGCGATAGCGCCCGCCGAACCGGACCAGGCGCTGCACGGACAGATCGAAGCTCTGGAACCCGGGGCCGCGGAGCTGGTTGCGGATTTCATTGCCGAACACGCCGGACGGCACCGGCGTGAACGCGTCGACGTTGAACCATCGCGCCACCGTTTCAGGCCCTTTGGGATCGCCCGTCATGTCGGGCAGCCCGTACATGCTCTGGCCCACGTTGTTCGTGCTCTGATTGACGGTGAAGGGACGGCCGGAGCGAATCGCGTACACGCCCGACGCGACCCAGTCACGCGCGATGACGTTGTGGCCGAGCGGCAGATTGACGACGAAGTTCGCGGTCATGCGGTGGCGCACGTCGTAGTCGCTCGGCCCGTTCCAGTTCGTGAAGTCGCGCGCGTTCTGCGGGAACGCGTTCGACCCCTGGGTCGTCAGCTGCTCGGACGCGTTGTCCCTCGAGTCGCCATAGGTGTAGGCGGCGCCGAACGAATAGCCCTTCGCAAACCGCTTCTCGACGCTGGCGTCGACGCCCTTGTACTTCGACTTGCCGTTGTCCTCGCGCCACTCGATGAAGCCGAAGTTGGGAAAGGGCAGCGGCCCCTTCGCATCGTTCGCGCCCGGCGCGCTCGGCAGCGGCTGATTCAGGTTGACCAGCGTGGCGAGATGGGTGCCGCGCGTGTAGACGAAGTCGGCCGACGCGACGAGGCCCGCGATCTCCCGCTGCAGGCCGATCGTCGCCTGCTGCAGCTGGGTGTTGGGATCGTCGGTGGACACCGCGCGGATGCGAATGCCTTTCAGCCGCCCGGCTGCCGGATCGAGATTGGGAAGCACCAGGAAATTCGACGGGATGCCGTCCTGCAGGAGGAAGACCGGCGTCCCCGACGGACGCGAGAGGCTCGTGTTGATCAGGCCGGGGAGATTCAGCGCCAGCTGATCTTCGCTGCCGACCCGATCGAACAGGTTGTAGAAGATGCCCCACCCGCCCCGCAGCAGCGTCTTGTCGTCGATCTTGTAGACGAACCCGACGCGCGGCGCGACGTTGTTGGTATCCGGCTTCACGAGCGCGCGGTTCTCGAGCGAGCCGCCGCCGGCGAAGCCCAGACTGCCCGAACCCGCCGGATTGAAGTTGGTCTGGCGGTTGCTCGCCTCGAGCGCCGGCGTCATGAAGTCGTAGCGGACGCCCAGGTTCAGCGTCAGGCGATTGTTGAACTTCCAGTCGTCCTGCGCGAACCCCATCGTCGCCCAGTGCCGCTGGTCGACGACGTAGACGTTCGACAACTGGAAGGCGGAGACGTAGCCGAGGAGAAAGTCGGCGAGGGGGGCGCCGGAGAACCCGCCCTGGAACGTGAGGGCGCCGCGCGTGGCGGGCACGTCGAGGAACGTGTTCTTGATCGGCGCGATCACATCGACGCCGAACTTGAACGCGTGGTCGCCGCGGAGCCACGACAGCGAGTCGATGTACTGGAATTGATCGGTGTGCTGGAACTTCGGCAGAAAGTCGGGAGAGCCGAGGCGCCCCAGACCGGAGCCGCCGAAGAAGCCGGTAATCGAAATGCCCGGGAAGCCTCCGGCGACGAGCGGGTTGGTGATCATGCCGGGAATCTGCGCCGCCGACGGCGGGGTGACGCCGAACGACTGGTGCACGGCGTCCGAGCGGGCCTGCGACCAGGAGACGCGCGCCTCGTTGACGAGCCGATCAGAGATCACGCGCGTCCAGCCGCCGACGAGCGCATTGGACTTGATCTTCTGGTTGCCGAACGCCGAGGTGCCGGTCCCGTCGAGCACGCCCCCGAACGCCCCGGGTATCTGGCGGGTGCGGTTCGAATAGATGTAGCGGGCGAAGACGCTGTCGCGTCCGCCCGGCCGCCAGTCGCCGCGCGTCAGCAGACGGTCGGAGTTGTCGATCAGCTCCGCGACCCGGAAGAAGTTGTTGGGCCCGGACTGGTTCGGCAGCGGGACGAGCGCGAGCACCGCGGCCGCGTGCGGATCGATGCGGTCCGCCGGCACCCGGTTGTCGGGGAACGGCACGCCGGTCTGCGGGTCGCGCACGGCCGATGTGAAGATGCCGGCGCGCTGATCGGCGGTCGGCACGCTGGTCAGGCGCGTGACGCCGCGCGTGATTCGCGTCGCCTCGTAATCGGCAAAGAAGAACGCCTGGTTGCGGACGATCGGCCCGCCGAGGTTCGCGCCCGGCTGGTGCTGCCGGTTGTCGGGTTTCGCCGCGCCGGCCCGCTTCGAGAAGTAATCGATCGAGTCCATCGCCTGATTGCGGAAGTACTCGTAGGCGGTGCCGTGAAAGCTGTTCGTGCCGGACTTGGTGGAGACGCTGACCGCGGCTCCCGGCGACCGGCCGTATTCGGCTGAATAGGGACTCGTGACGATCTTGAATTCCTGGATGGCGTCCACCGAGGGCCGCGACACCTGGGTCGTCAGCTCCTGCACGTTCTCCGAGATGCTGTTGTTGTCGACGCCGTCGAGCAGGAAATCGTTCTGGAGCGCGCGGGCGCCGTGCACGTTCATACCGCCGGTGCGGCCGAACGAGGTGCCGCCGCCCTGCTCGGTGTAGCGATCCTGCTGGACCCCCGGCACGAGCGCGAGCAGGTCGTCCCAGTTGCGGATCGCCAGCGGCAGACTCGCAATCTGGGTCTGCGAGACAACGGTGCCAAGCGTCGCGTCGTTCGAATGCAGCAGCTGCGGCGTATCGCTGACGGTGACGGTCTCAGTGAGCTCGCCGACCGCCAGCGACACGTCGAGCCGCGCACGCTGGCCGACATCGAGCGACACGAGCTGCGAGCTCTTCTTGAACCCCGACAGCTCGACGTCTACGCGGTAGCGGCCGGGAATGAGGTTGACGAACAGATACGTGCCGGTCTCGGTCGACGTCTGACCGACAGCGACGTTGGTGTCGACATTCGTCACGGTCACCGTCGCGCCGGGAATGACCGCGGCGGCGGTGTCGTGGACCGTGCCGGTCAGGGTCGCGCGATCGACCTGCGCCGACGCGGCGTTCGCGGTCAGCAGCAACAGCACCACACCTACAGCGTGCTTCACCACAATGCTCCTCCGTGATTCACGCCGGCGACGATACCAACGCCGCCGGCCACAATGCATGACGCTCCTGCAACATGCCGCTAGCGAAGACGTGACGTTCACCACTCCTCGACTCTCGCGGCGCCGGCCTCCTCCAGGCACCACGCCCGACCGGTGTTCGTCGCGTCGCGTCCCGCCATCAATCCGGACGCCGACGCAGGGCGACTGACAAGGAGGCCGTGCTCGACGGCTCCGGCCACTCCAGCTTGGGTCGAAAATTGTAGAGGATCAGATACCGCGCGAGCGTCCCGTTGTTCCACCTCGAGATCAGCATCATCGCGCGTCGCGCGAGCAGACCACGGACGTCGATCTCGCGGCTGAAGGTCGTAAACGACGAGACGTCTCCTTCATACCGCGTGGGCCATCGGTGGTGCACGGCGAGCGGGTGGTCCTTGGCCCGCGTGCCGGTGGCCAGCTTGCGCCAGGTGGCACGGTTGTAATCGAGCAGCGTCATCTCCTGGCCGTCGGCGATTCCCACGTCGCTGTCGCTCTCTTCGGTCGCAATCGAGAGCCGCCGCCAGTCCCGCGGCATCGGTCCGTGCTTGCCCCACTGAACGTCGATCCGCGGACGCCCGTCCGGGCCGTTGCCTCGCGTCGGCTGCTGACTGGTGATGACACGGCCATGAAACAGCGTCGAGAGCGCCGCCGCGTTGCCCGAGGCATCGTAGCGCACCCACGCGACTTCATGATCCGACGGCTCGCCATCGTCAGGAAAATCGATGTCATCTTCCCAGAAAAAGTGAAAGGCCACGATCCGCTCCGATGGATGCAGGATCGCGGCAACGTCGCGCAGCGCGAACGGCTCATTGGGGGTGACGAACACGCGCGGTACGAGACGCAGCACGCGTGCGCGCTGCCCGGCGGTCGGCTCCGCCGGAGGATCGAGCTCCAGCGCGGCATCGTATTCCCGCGCCGCGTTCTCGAGGCAGCGTTCGAGGTGGAAGGCAATGCCGGCGGCATGGTGCTCCTCCGCAGCGTTACGCACAGACGCGTGCACGGATCCGAACGCCGCCATCGCCAGCACGGCGGCAAGCATTGGTCGGGGCATGCGGCCAGTGTCGCCGGATGCTGTGACGGCCGTGCGACGTTGCACAGGTTTTTCGGCGCTGCCACCGGCGGGTTACACACCTCCGCTAGCCTGCGTTCGCTCGCCCCCTCCTTTTCTCATGACCGTCGCTCGTGTCCCAGCGCGGCGACCGCAACACCCGATATCGGAGGCAAAGATGCGGACAGCAGTCACGGGCCTGGTGTGGGTGTGTCTTGGCGGCGCGTTGATCAGTGGATCGCAGGAACCGGCGCCGGCGCTGGCGGCACACCGGACGCGCACGTCATGCAGTTTCTGGACGCCGACGACGTGCCGCTGGTCAGTTACCGGGCGGTGAGGTATCTCGAGGCGGCGGCGCGGAACGGCCGCATGAAGGCCACGCTCACCGCGGTCACGTCCCTCGATCCCGCACGCGGCTTTCAGTACGACATCGTCGAGGAAACCGGCTCGGGCGTCATCCGATCGAAGGTGCTGCGCGCGGCGCTCGAGGCGGAGCGCCGCGCCTGGAACGCCGACGATCGCCAGCGCGCCGCGCTGAACCGGGCCAATTACGATTTCGGACCCGAGGAGCGCCTCGACAGCGGTCTGGTGCGTATCGCGATTCGCCCGCGTCGATCCGACAGCATGGTGGTCGAGGGCACCATCCTCGTGACGGACGATCGCGCCGACCTCATTGCCGTCGAAGGACGGCTCGTCAAGCGGCCGTCGTTCTGGACGCGCCGCGTTGACGTGATCCGGCGGTACTCGCGCATTGCCGGGGTACGCGTGCCCGTGTCGATGGAGTCGACGGCGGATGTCCTGCTCGCCGGCCGCTGCACCTTCTCGATGCAGTACGAGTACGAGGCGATCAACGACGGCCCTCTCCCCACCCCCGCGCCCGTCGCGGCGAGGTCGAGCGGCACGGGGGCAAGGCACTGAGCCTCGACCCGGTCAATTTACCCGGCAGTCGCGCCGGTGCCACGGGCCCGTCATGCGGTCATGACACCGTCACCGGTACCGGGCCGCGTTGCCCGGCCGATCAGGTCGCCCGAACCCAGCAGGCGACTCTCGCAAGCGGATGTTCGTCATTCGGGCGGGCGCGGATGCCCCGCCGTGCAGGAGGTCGCATGAAGCTGGATTCGCACGTGCACACCGTCTTCTCGGGCCATTCCACGATCAAGCCCATCGCGGCGGTCATGCGCGAGTCGTACAACTCGGTCGAAGCGGTCTATCGCCGCGCGCGCCAGCGCGGGATGGATCTGGTGGCCATCACCGATCACGATTCGATCGAAGGTGCGCTGACCATCGCGCACCGGCCTGACGTCATCGTCGGATGCGAGGTGACCTGCGTGTTTCCCGGCGACGGCGTGCGGGTCCACCTCGGCGTCCTGGGGCTGTCGGAGGCGCAGTTCCGTGAAGTGCAGCGCCTGCGCCGCGACGTTCGCGAGCTGCTGCCGTACCTGAAGGAGCAGCGGCTGTTCACGAGCCTCAATCACGTCGCCTCGCGGATCAACGGCGACATCACCGCCCCGCACATCGCGGCGCTGCTGCCCTGGATCGACGGCCTCGAGATCCGCAACGGGTCCCGCCTCTCGAGCCAGAATCGCACGGCGGCGGCGCTGGCCGCCGGCCATCGCAAGATCGGCGTCGGCGGCAGCGACTCGCACACGCTGCGAGGTGTCGGCCGCACGTGGGTGGAAGTGCCGGGCGCCGACAGCCGCGAGGCGTTTCTCGACGGACTGAGAGCCGGCCGCTGCCGCGCGGGCGGACGGGAAGGGCACTACTTCACGATGGCCTCGGACATCTGCCGCATCGCGACGAGCTTCTACATCGATCGCGTGCGTCAGCTCGTCGCGCGTCCGGGCGATTGGCGCCGGCACGCGGTACTGGCTGGCGGCCTGCTCGGCCTGCCGCTGATTGCGGTTCCGCTCGCGGTGGCGCTCGGGCATTTCATTCTCGAAGACCGGTTCAACCGCAACCTCCTCCTCGATCTCGTCGAGCGTCCGTCAATCAGGCTGCCCGAGGCCGCGTGATGAGCGTCGCGATCATCACCGACAACGACTTCGACAAGACCAACGGCGTCACCACGACGCTGGAGGCGCTGCTTCGGCATGCGCCGCGGGACCTGCGGGTCCGCGTCTACACGGCATCCGATCTCGAGATCGACGAGCCTCAGTACCTCGCGATCCGCTCGCTCAGCCTGCCGATCCCGTTCTACGGCGACATGCGCATGTACGTCCCGCGCGTCGGACGGCTGCGACGCGAGCTCGCGGCCGACGGCGTACGGCTCGTGCACGTGACGACGCCGGGGCCCGTCGGTCTCGCCGCGCGATACCTCGGCGCCAGTGAGGACCTGCCGCTCGTCGGCAGCTTTCATACCAATCTCGGCGACTACACCGCGATCCTGAGCGGCTCCCCGCGCCTCGGGCGCTTGATGGACGCGTACATGCGGTGGCTCTACGGCCGATGCCAGCCGGTGCTCGTGCCCTCGCACGACACGCTCGAGCACCTCGTCTCGAAACGTTGGCGCCGCGACCGGCTGGCACTGTGGCCGCGCGGCGTCGACACGATCCTCTTCTCACCGGCGCGCCGATCGCTCGAGCTGCGCCAGCGATGGAGCGTGGGCGAGCGGCGCCCGGCCCTGCTCTACGTCGGCCGTGTCTCGCGCGAGAAGGGGCTCGACGTGCTCGAACCGCTCGGCGCCCTGCTCCATCGTTATCGGGCGTCGCATCGGTTGATCATCGTGGGCGACGGCCCGATGACGCCCGAGTTGAAGGAGCGGTGCCCGGACGCGGTGTTCACGGGAAATCTGCGGCACGAAGACGTCGCGGTCGTCATGGCGTCGGCAGACGTGCTCGTGTTCCCCAGTGAGACGGACACCGCCGGCAACGTCGTACTCGAGGCGCAGGCATCGGGCCTCCCGGTCGTCGTCGCCGATGGCGGCGGCGCGCGCGAGAACATGCGTGACGAGGAAACAGGGTACGTGTGCCGTTCACGTGATGCCGCCGACTTCTGCCGGCGGATCGCCGAGCTCCTCTACGATGCCGATCGCCGGACGCAAATGAGCGCGGCGGCCCGCCGGTTCGCGGCAGGCCGGTCGTGGACGGCGGCACTGGAGCCGGTGTTCAGCGCCTACCGGTATCAGCTGGCGCGCGCGGCGCGCGCGCGGCCGAACGGCGCCGTGCCGCTCGCCGGTGGCGCGGCGTCGCGGCTGTGAGCAAAAACGCTCCCGGCGTCGGCGACGTCCTCTTCAGCCTCGTCCGGCACCCGGTGCGCCACCTCGTACGCAGCTGGAACTGGAAATCGGCGGTGCTCAGCTCGGCGTGTCGCGCGGCGATCTTCCTGACCGTCAACCTGCCGGCGGGCGTTGACGCGGGCCTGAGGGCGATGGTGACGGAGATGACGTTCCGCATCATCGCCTCCGGTACGCTCGGCAGCGCAACGCAGGCGCTGTGCAAGGCGCGGCCGCCCGCGGCAGCGGTCGCGACCGCGCTCCTCGTGATTCCCGCGGCCGGTCATCTCGCGGAGTACACGGTTCATCGTCTCGCGGGGACGGTCCGTCTGGGCGAGAGCATTGCCGTGTCCGTCGCGTTCACGATGATCACCACGTCCTTCAACCTGTTCGCCATGCGCCGCGGTGCGTTGATCGTCGGCGACGGACAGCAAACGCTCGGCGATGATCTCCGCCGGCTGCCGGTCCTGATGGCCGCGTTCCTGAAAGCGATTGTTGTCGCCGCAGGCGACGTCTGCACGCGCCGGCGGCGCCGTGGAGGACTATGGCGATTTCGACGCTGCATCTGACGAACGCCTACCACGAGCACTCCGGCGGCATCCGGACGATGTACCACGCGCTGCTCGAGCATGCGGAGCAGCACGGCCGCCGCATGACCCTGGTCGTCCCGGCGGCGGCGGATCGAGACGAGCGGCGCGGGCGGTTCACGCGGATCGTTCACGTGCGCGCGCCGCGAAGTCCGGTTGCCGACGGCCGCTATCGCATGCTGCTGCCGCACCGCTTCATCCGGGTCGGTCGCGGTCGCCTGTGGCAGCTGCTCGAGGACGAGCGGCCCGACGTCGTCGAGGTCTGCGACAAGTACTCGTTGTGCTTCTTCGCCGGGCTCATTCGCCGGCGCTGGCGGGGCCGCCGTCCCGCGCTCGTCGGTCTGAGCTGCGAGCGGATGGACGACAACGTCGAGGCGTTCGTGCGAACCGGACCGGCGGCTCGCGCCTTCGCGCGGGAAGTCATCGGCCGGGTGTACATGGGGATGTTCGACGTACATCTGGCCAATTCCGCATACACCGCCGAGGAGCTGCGACGCGCGATGCGTGCGCCACACCTCAGGCCCGTCCACGTGTGCCCACCGGGCGTCGATGTTCCAGCGGCGCCGCCCCCCTCGGACATCGCCACCGGGCGTCGCGAACTACTCGCGCGGTGTGGCCGGCCAGACGCCACCATCCTGCTCTACTCCGGCCGTCTGTCCCCGGAGAAGCGCGTGTCCATCCTGCCGGGGATCATGGCGCAGCTCGCGGCACGAACCCCTCCGGTGCATCTCGTCGTCGCTGGCGACGGTCCCCTTCGCACCCGGCTCGAAGCCGAATCCGCCGCGCTCGCGCCGGGGCGCGTTCATCTGCTCGGTCATCTCCGGCGCGACGCGCTGTGGAGGCTCATGCACGCCTGCGACGGGTTCGTGCATCCCAACCCGCGCGAGCCGTTCGGCATCGGGCCGCTCGAGGCCATGGCCGCCGGCACGCCGGTGATTGCGCCGGCGTCGGGCGGCATTCGTACGTATGCCTCGCAGGAGAACGCGTGGCTGAGCACCGCGGACGCCGCCGCCATGGCCTCGACAATTGCCGCGTGTCTCGACGCTCCCGACGAGCGGCAACGCCGGATCATCGCCGGCCGCCGCACCGCTGCGGCTCACACATGGACGGTCGCCGCGGCGCGAATGGTCGCTCGCTATGAAGCCGCATGTATGGCGGTGAACGATCGCGCGGTGGCCACCGAGAGGCGCGCACCGATCGATCGCAACCTTCAGCGGATCTGATCCACGTCGTGCGCGAGGCGAACCGCGGGCCAAGCGTGGACGCGTGAACCCGGTCCTGGGGGCCAGCGCGCTGCGGGGGAATTTTTCACGCGGCGGGGAAAATTCCTGAGCCGTTCGCCCGGCGTCGGCAAAATCAGGCGTGATCTCTGGCTTCCGGCAGCGGCATTCGCGGTGCACTCTCGCCCTCAGCGGGCTGGAGCCGCCTCGAACGCCATGCCTGAAGCCACGATCCTCGTTGTCGACGATGAAGCGCTTATCCGCTGGTCTCTGACTGAGCGCCTGCACGCCGAGGGATACGACGTCCTCGAGGCCGGGACGGGACAGGCCGCCCTGGAGAAGCTGCAGGAAGGCGTCGATCTGGTGCTGCTGGATTACCGGCTGCCGGACACCGACGGCGTCAGCGTCCTCCGCAGGATCAAGGACTTCGATCAGGACGTTCTCGTCATCCTGCTGACGGCCTACGCAAGCGTCGAGACGGCCGTCGAGGCCATGAAGCACGGCGCGTATCATTTCGCCAACAAGCCCTTCAACCTCGACGAGGTGTCGGCAGCCGTCGAACGCGCGCTGGAAACGACGCGCCTTCGCCGCGAGGTCCGCCAGTACCGAACGAACGCGGCACGGCCGTACAGCTTGCAACGGCTCGTCGGCGCGTCCCAGTCGATCAAAGCGCTGCGCGCCCTCATCGCCCGCGTCGCCGGCAGTCCCGCTTCGACGGTGCTGCTGACCGGCGAGAGCGGCACGGGAAAAGATCTCCACTGCTCGTCGCGCACTTCATCGACTCGTTCAACACGGAGTTCAGGAAACGCGTACAAGGCGCGATGCCCGCCGCCTACGCACTGCTGCAGGGATACGGTTGGCCGGGAAACGTGCGGGAACTTCGCAACGTGATCGAGCGCGCGATGCTGTTGTCAGACAGCGAACGCCTTGACGCACGAGACTTCACGGTGGCGACCGCCGCCGTGAGCATCGGGGACGGGTTCGAGCTGCCGGCCGCCGGTGTCGATCTCGAGAAGCTGGAGCGAAGCCTGGTCGTTCAGGCGCTCAAGCGCAGTGGCGGGAACCAGACCAGGGCAGGCACGTTCCTCGGCCTGAATCGAGACCAGGTTTGCTATCGGATCGAGAAGTTTGGCCTGACGACGGCCGCCGCGTGGTGAGTCGGCAGGAGGCTGCTCGAGCGGGACGCCAGATGATCGAACGGCTGAGAACCGGAATGAGTGTTCGCGCGCGTCATCGCAGGGCTGCGCCCGTCCGTCGCGGGAGACCATATCCGACGAGGGCGTCGCGAGCTTCCTCGTGCGGTCGATTTGCCGGCTGTCGCAGCGCTGGCGCCCCGGCTATCCGGATGTGCGGTCGGGGCCAACCCGCACGAACGAACCGTCACACTCGGACAAGTCACCCTTCGTGACCAGTCCCTCGAGGACCCGTTCGCACCGCACGCGTTCAACACTGAACAGCCGGGATGCCTGCGGCAGCGTCAGCTTCAGGCCTGGCATCTCCGTGAACTCCGCGCGGATTCTCGTCTCGAGCTCCGAGTCGGTGTCCTGGTCGGTAGGCAACGGCTTCAGTCGCTCACTCTGCATTCTTCACTCCCTGACGTTCCCTGTAGTCTCGAGCAACACCTGTGCCTTCTGCGCCAGTCAGCGTCTCCCCGGCACATCTGCGGAATCATCCGATCGTGCGCCTGGAGAATTCCTCTCCAGACAGTTCGGACGCCCGTTGCGGACGGCGGCGGCGAACCCACCAGTGGATCACACCGGTGAAGAAGAGCACGACCGGAACCAGGCCGCCGGCAAAGTAGACGAGACGCACGATCTCGCCGCCGTAGGTTCCGTAGTGGATGGCGATGATCCACGTCTCGTTCGCATGGGCCGCGACAGACGTGTTCGCCGGCAGCATCGCCGCGGTGACCGCGCCCGTGGTCCGATC
>JABFWM010000526.1 GCA_013362195.1 Acidobacteriota bacterium | reverse complement strand
GACGCGCGGAGCCGCGCCGAAGCGGCCGCCCGCGGCGCGAACATGAGGGTCGATCGTGTGGTCCGGATCGAAGAACAGCGCGAATTCGTCCCGCCGCCGCGTCCGATGATGACCGCCATGCGTGCGGATGTGGCCGATCGCGCGGTGGCCGTGCCGATCGAGGCGGGCGAGATCGACATCCGCATCCACGTGTCGATGACGGCCGCGATCAAGTAGGGCTCAGGGCTCAGGGCTCAGGGGACTCACGGCTCACGGTTCAAGGCTCGCGTTCCAAAAGCCTGACGTGTGACGGCCCTGAGCGCCGTGAGCCTTAAAGCCGTAAGCCGGCATAAGCCCTGAGCCGTGAGCCCTAAGCCGTTCTAAGCCCTAAGCCTTCTCAACGACTTCGTCGAAGAGGCCCGTCAACTCGGGGGCGCCGAGCGGACGCGGGGCGAGGTCGATGGTTTCGACGTCGGGCAGCTCCTCGGTCGGCGCGATGCCGCTGTCCTTCAAGCGCCGCGCCGTGACGAGCACGCGGCTCTCGAGCGTTCCCACCGCGCCGTTGTACGCGGTCACGGACTTCGCGAGGCTCCGGCCGACGTTTTCGAAGTGCTCCGCGAGCTTGGCGATCCGTTCGTAGAGCTGCCGCCCGAGCTCGCTGATCTCCATCGCGTTCTGCGCGATCTTCTCCTGCTGCCATCCGTAGGTGATCGCACGCAGCAGCGCGATCAGCGTCAGCGGGCTCGCGAGCATGACGCCGCGCTTCATGCTGAATTCGAGCAGGCCGGTGTCCTGCTGCAGCGCGGTGCTGAGCAGCGCCTCTCCCGGCACGAACATGACGACGATGTCGGGCGCCGGCTGGAAGTGCGCCCAGTAGGTCTTGCCCGACAGCCGCACGATGTGGTCCTTCAGCTGACGCGCGTGGTCGCGCAGCTTCGTCTCGCGCGCCGCGTCGTCGTCGCATTCGCCGGCGTCGAGGAAGGCGCTGAGCGGAACCTTCGCGTCGACGACCACGTGCTTGCCGCCCGGGAGCTTCACGAGCACGTCGGGCGTCAGCCGGCCTTCGTCCGCCGTGACCGATTCCTTCAGCTCGAAGTGGTTGCCTTCGAGCATCCCCGCCGCTTCGAGCACGCGGCGCAGCTGCAGCTCGCCCCACTGGCCGCGGACGTTTGGCGATCGAAGCGCGCGCGCCAGCCGTCCCGTTTCGAGCTGCAGCGCCGCCTGGGCGGCGCTCAACGAGCGGAGCTGCTCGGCGAGGCGTGCGTGAGAGGTCGCGCGTTCGCGATCCACGTCCTGCAGCCTGGAATCCACGCGTCCGAGCGATTCCTTCAGCGGCTGAACGAGGTCGGTGATGGCTTTGTGGCGGACGTCCAGGTCCACGGCCGCCGCGGTGTGCAGCTCGCCCAGCTTTTGTCTCGCGAGTTCGAGAAACCGCTGGTTGTTCGTGGCAAGCGCATCGGCAGACAGCGCCGCGAAGGTATCTTTGAGCGCGTCGCGCGCGTGTTCAACGGAGGAGAGCTTGTCGGCGGCGGCGCGCCGTTCGGCGTCGAGCAGGGCCTCGAGGCGGGTCGCGCGGCGTTCGGCCAGCAAGGCCCAGGCCCCGGCAGCGGCCGCCAGCGTCGCGACAACGATCAATGCGAGGAGCACGTCGACCGAAGTTTAGGCGAAAGGACCGCTAACCTCAAGAAAATAACGGCTTCTCGCAACGGCGGCGGCCGAGCCCGCCGAACTTGCGCCCCGCCCGAAACCGGCAGTAAAATAGGACTCTTCTGGTCGTAATTGCTGGCTGCGCGAAGGTGCCATGTTCCAGATCAGCGAGAGTGCCGCAAGGCTCATCAAAAAAATGACGGTCCGCAACGGGGTGCCGGACGGCGGCCTTCGTATCGGCATCAAGGCGGGCGGCTGTTCCGGCCTGAGCTACACGTTCGCGTGGGAGGCGGCGCCGCGCGACACCGATTACGTGTTCGACGGTCCCGAAGGCGCGAAGGTCTTCGTCGAACGCCGGAGCTACGAATTCCTCAAAGGCACGACGCTCGACTACGACACGAGCCTCGTGAGCAAGGGCTTCATCTTCAACAACCCCAACGCGAAGAGCAGTTGCGGGTGCGGGACGTCTTTTAGTGTGTGACTCCGCTCGCGCCGTGCGGCGCTCGTCGAGCCGCGGCGTCCGGGCACACCGTGCGGCACTCTGAATATGAGTACATCCACCGAAACGATCGAACAGCTCGCCACGCGCGAGTACAAGTACGGGTTCGTCACCGACGTCGAGAGCGAGACGATCCCGAAAGGCCTCAACGAGGACATCGTCCGCCTCATCTCGGCGAAGAAAAACGAGCCCGACTGGCTGCTCCAGTGGCGCCTCAAGGCCTATCGCCTGTGGCTCACGATGAAGGAGCCGACCTGGCAGAACGTCAAGTACGACCCGATCAACTACCAGGACATCGTCTACTACTCGGCGCCGAAGAAGCGGCCGGCGCTCAACAGCCTCGATGACGTGGATCCGGAGGTGAAGCGGACGTTCGACAAGCTCGGGATTCCGCTCGAGGAGCAGAAGCTGCTCGCCGGCGTTGCCGTCGACGCGGTGTTCGACAGCGTGTCGGTCGCGACGACGTTTCGCGAGAAGCTCGCGAAGATGGGCATCATCTTCATGTCCTTCTCCGAGGCGGTGCAGCACCATCCGGATCTGGTCCGCAAGTACCTCGGCTCGGTCGTGCCGCACACCGACAACTTTTTCGCGGCGCTCAATTCCGCGGTGTTCAGCGACGGCTCGTTCGTCTACGTCCCGAAGGGCGTGCGCTGCCCGATGGAGCTGTCGACCTACTTCCGGATCAACGCGAAGGACACCGGACAGTTCGAGCGGACGCTCATCGTCGCCGACGAAGGGTCGTACGTGAGCTACCTCGAAGGCTGCACGGCGCCGATGCGCGACGAAAACCAGCTGCACGCGGCGGTGGTCGAGCTCGTCGCGCTCGATGATGCGACGATCAAGTACTCGACGATTCAGAACTGGTATCCGGGCGACAAGGACGGCAAGGGCGGGATCTACAACTTCGTGACCAAGCGCGGCCTCTGCGCGGGGCGCCGGTCGAAGATCACGTGGACCCAGGTCGAGACCGGATCGGCGATCACCTGGAAGTACCCCGGCTGCATCCTCCAGGGCGACGGGTCGATCGGCGAGTTCTATTCCGTCGCGACGACGAACAACTGGCAGCAGGCGGACACCGGCACCAAGATGATCCATCTCGGGAAGAACACCCGCAGCACGATCGTGTCGAAGGGCATTTCCGCGGGACACGGCCAGAACACGTATCGCGGCCTCGTGCGGGTCGGAAAGAACGCGGTCCACGCGCGCAACTACTCGCAATGCGATTCGCTGCTCATCGGCGACAAGTGCGGCGCGCACACCTTCCCGTATCTCGAGATCCGCAACACCTCCGCCCGCGTCGAGCACGAGGCGTCGACGTCGAAGATCGGCGAGGACCAGATCTTCTACTGCCGTCAACGGGGCCTGCCGACCGAGGACGCGGTGAACATGATCGTCAGCGGCTTCTGCAAGGAAGTGTTCCGCGAGCTGCCGATGGAGTTCGCGGTCGAAGCGCAGAAGCTGCTCAGCGTGTCGCTCGAAGGGTCGGTCGGGTAAGGTCGGCGCCTCGACAGACGCCGTAGGCCGGGTTTTCAGACCCGGCGTGTGATGAAGGACGTGGAGGCCGGGTCTTCAGGCCCGGCGTGTGACGAAGGACGAGATGCTGGAAATCAAGAATCTGCAGGTCACGGCCGAGGACAAGGAGATCCTGCGCGGGATCGATTTGTCGGTGAACAAGGGCGAAGTGCACGCCATCATGGGCCCCAACGGCTCGGGCAAGAGCACGCTCGCGCGTGCGCTGTCCGGCCATCCCGAGTACCAGGTGACGGGGGGGCAGGTCCTCTTCGAGGGGCGCGATCTCCTCGACATGGATCCGGACGAACGCGCCCGCGAAGGCGTGTTCATGGCGTTCCAGTACCCCGTCGAGATCGCCGGCGTGAACAACGCCTACTTCCTGAAGGCGGCGCTGAACGCGAAGCGCAAGCACCAGGGGCTGCCCGAACTCGACGCCATGGAATTCATGTCGCTCGTGAACGACAAGGCGAAGCTGCTCGAGATCGACAAGTCGATGCTGAGCCGCGCGGTCAACGAAGGCTTTTCCGGCGGCGAGAAGAAGCGCAATGAAATTTTCCAGATGGCGCTGCTCGAGCCGACGCTCGCGATCCTCGACGAGACCGACTCCGGACTGGACATCGACGCGCTCAAGCTCGTGGCCAACGGCGTCAACGCGATGCGGTCGCCCGAGCGGGCGTTCATCGTCGTGACGCACTATCAGCGGCTGTTGAACTACATCGTTCCCGACTTCGTGCACGTGCTGAGCGGCGGCCGGATCGTGAAATCGGGCGGCAAGGAGCTGGCCCTCGAGCTCGAGCAGAAGGGCTACGGATGGATCGAGGCGGCGTAAATTCGATGACTCCCCAGCTCGCAGAAAAGCCCAAGTCCGTGCCGTTCGCCTCCGCCTTCGACCAGCGCCCGCACGGCGGGCCGCGGTGGCTCGAGGACCTGCGCGCGCGCGGCGCGGCGCGGTTCGCCGCGCTCGGCCTGCCGACGGTGCGCGAGGAAGAATGGCGCTTCACGAACGTCGCCCCGATTGGCGCGAGTGAGTTCACGCTCGCCGAGCCGGTGTCGGGCGTGGCCGATCAGCTCGCGGGCTTCGCGTACAGCGACGCCCCGGTGCGGCTGGTCGTCGTCAACGGCCGCTACGACTCGACTCTGTCCCGGACCAGGGGGTTGCCGCAGGGCGTCCGCGTCGGCTCGCTCGCACAGGCGATGACCGACCACGCGGACGTGGTGCAGCGCTACTTCGGGCAGCTCGCCGATTTCACGCATCGCAGCTTCGCGGCGCTGAACACCGCGTTCGTCCAGGACGGCGCGTACGTCTACCTGCCCGACAACGTGATCCTCGACACGCCGATTCACGTCGTGTTCGTGACCGGCGCCGAGGCGGCCCGCGTCATGGCGCACCCGCGCACCCTCGTCGTCGCCAGCGCGGGCAGCCAGTGCCGCATCGTCGAGAGCTACATCGGCGCGGAAGGGCAGACCTATTTCACCAACGGCGTGTCCGAGGTGTTCGTCGCCGAGAACGCGATCGTCGACCACTACAAGGTGCAGCAGGAGTCGCTCGACGCGTTCCACGTCGCGAGCCTGCACGCGCACACGGCGCGCAGCGCGACCTTCTCGTCGCACTCGTTCGCGCTCGGCGGCAAACTCGTCCGCAACGACGCGCTGGCCATTCTCGACGGCGAGGGCGGCGAGTGCACGCTCAACGGCCTCTATCTCGCCGACCGCGAACGGCTCATCGACAACCATACGGCCATCGATCACGCCAAGCCGCACTGTCCGAGCCACGAGGTCTACAAGGGGATTCTCGGCGGCACCGCCCGCGCGGTGTTCAACGGCAAGATCATCGTCCGCCAGGACGCGCAGAAGACCGACGCGAAGCAGACGAACCGCGCCCTGCTCCTGACCGACGGCGCGACCATCAACACCAAGCCGCAGCTCGAGATCTTTGCCGACGACGTGAAGTGCACGCATGGAGCGGCAATCGGTCAGCTCGACGACGATGCGATCTTCTACCTGCGTGCGCGGGGCCTGACCTACGCGGACGCCCGCGACATGATGATTCACGCCTTCGCGGCCGAGATCCTCGACCGCGTGAAGATCGAGCCGCTCCGCCAGGCGCTCGAAGCCGAGCTCTTCGAGCAGCTCGCGCGCGACCTGGCGGAAGTGGACGGGGCACGCACGTGACGCCGGGGGTGGCCGGATCTGAACGCGTGGCGGCGCCGGCCGCCAGGTTCGACGTCGAGCGGATCCGCGCCGACTTTCCGATCCTCACGCGAACGGTTCGCGGCAAGCCGCTCGTCTACCTCGATAACGCCGCGACCACGCAGAAGCCGCGGGCCGTGCTCGACGCACTCGCGGGCTATTACACGAGCATCAACGCCAACGTGCACCGCGGGGTGCACGAGTTGAGCGAGCGGGCGACCAGGGCGTTCGACGAGGCGCGCGAGCGCGTGGCGCGCTTTTTCAACGCCGCCCATGCGCACGAGATCGTGTTCACCCGCAACGCGACCGAGAGCATCAACCTCGTCGCGCACTCGTTCGCGCGGCCGCGCCTCAAGCCGGGCGACGAGGTGCTCATCACCGCGATGGAGCACCACTCGAACATCGTGCCCTGGCAGCTCGCCTGTGAGGCCACCGGCGCCTCGCTTCGCGTGGCCCCGATCGACGACCGCGGCGAGCTGATGGTCGACGAGCTCGAGCGGCTGCTCACGCCGCGGACGCGCATCCTTGCCGTCGCGCACATGTCGAACGCGCTCGGCACGGTCAATCCGGTCGCCGATCTCGTGCGGATCGCGCACGCCCAGGGCGTGCCGGTGCTGCTGGACGGATCGCAGGCGGCGTATCACCTGCCCGTCGACGTGCAGGCGCTCGACTGCGATTTCTACGCGGCGACCGGCCACAAGCTGTACGGGCCCACCGGCGTCGGCGTGCTCTACGGTCGCACCGAGCATCTCGAGGCGATGCCGCCGTTCCTGGGCGGCGGCGACATGATCAGCGCGGTGACGTTCGAGAAAAGCACCTGGAACGTGCTGCCGTACAAGTTCGAGGCGGGCACGCCGAACATCGCGGGCGCCGTCGGCCTGCACGCCGCGCTCGATTATCTCGAGGGCGTTGGCCGCGCCGCGGTTCAGGAGCACGAGCGGCAGCTCCTCGAGTACGGGACCGAGCTGTTGTCGACGATGCCCGGCGTCCGGATCATCGGCACGGCGCGCTGGAAGTCGAGCATTCTCTCGTTCGTGATGGACGGCGTGCATCCGCACGATATCGGGACGGTCGTCGATCTGGAGGGTGTCGCGATCCGGACGGGCCACCACTGCGCGCAGCCGGTGATGGAGCGCTTCGGCGTGCCCGCCACCGCGCGCGCTTCGCTCGCGATGTACAACACGCGCGAGGAGCTGGACGCGCTCGGCCGCGCGCTGGAGCGCGTGCGCGAGGTGTTCGGCGCGTGAGCGAGCTGAGCGATCTGTACCAGGAGGTCATCCTCGACCACAATCGCCGTCCGAGGAACTTCCACGCGATCGCCGACGCGAGCCATCGGGCCGAGGGCTACAATCCGCTGTGCGGCGATCGCCTGACGGTGTACCTGAAGGTCGACGGCGACGTCATCACGAACGTCGGGTTCGAAGGCTCGGGCTGCGCGATCTCGAAGGCGTCCGCCTCGATGATGACCGACGCGGTCAAGGGCCGATCGGTGGCCGAGGCCGAAGCGCTGTTCGATCGCTTTCACCGCATGGTGACGATGCCGCCCGAGGCGGCGGTCGAGGATCTCGGGAAACTGACGTCGCTCGCGGGCGTCCGCGAGTTCCCGGTCCGGATCAAATGCGCGAGCCTGGCGTGGCACACGTTGAAAGCCGCGCTGGCGCACGAACAGCGCACGTCGACGGAGTAAGTGGCGCCGGGGCTGAAGACCCGGCCCACACGCAGACACGATGAACAGGTGGCGCCGGGTGTGAGGATCCGGCCTACATGGAGAGGCGACGGATGAAGACAGCCGCGGGGCGGGTCTTCGGCCCCGCCGCACACGAACCGAGATGAAACCCATCCCGATGATCCCGCGGGACCAGCCGCCAGCGCCGGATGCGACGCACGTGACGGACGGCCTCGTCGCGGATCCGCAGAGAACGGCGGCGCTCCGCGACGCGATTCAGCGCGAGCTGAAGACGGTGTACGATCCGGAAATTCCGGTCGACATCTGGGAGCTGGGGCTCATCTACGACGTGTTCGTCACGGCGGACGGCGTGGCGGCGATCAAGATGACGCTGACGGCGCCGGCCTGTCCGGCCGCGCAGGTGCTCCCCGCGCAGGTGGCCGACGCCGCGCGGCGCGTGCCCGGCGTCAGCGACGCGACAGTCGACGTGGTCTGGGAACCCGCCTGGTCGAAGGACCGCATGTCCGACGTGGCCAGGCTCCAACTCGGGATGTGGTAAATGCTCCGACTCTCCAAGAAGGCTGACTACGCGCTGATGGCGATGAAGCACCTCGCCGTGCGGCCGGAGGCCGCCTCGGCCAGCGCCCGCGAGATTGCGGAGCAGTACGACATTCCCATCGAGCTGATGGCGAAAGTGCTGCAGCAGCTGGCGCGCCGCGGCCTGCTGACCTCGCACCAGGGGACGCGCGGCGGCTACCAGCTCTCGAAGCCGACGACCGCGATCTCGGTCGCCGACATCATCCAGGCCATCGACGGGCCGCTCACGGTCACGGCGTGCTCGGTCGAGGACGAGCAGTGCGGCCAGTTCGCCAAGTGCAACGTCCGCGATCCGCTGTGGCGCATCAAGGACCGCATCATCTCCGCCCTGACCACCTGCTCGCTCGCGGAAATCTCCGCCGACGCGCCCGTCGAAGAGACCGCGATGCCGATGTCGCTCACGCGAAGCGCACGCACGTAGCGCCGCACCGTCGCCGATGGCCGTCCGTCCCATCTATCTCGATTACCACGCCACCACGCCGGTCGACCCGCGCGTCGTGGCCGACATGCTGCCGTACTTCACCGAGCGGTTCGGCAATCCCGCGAGCCGGCAGCACGCGTGGGGCTGGGAAGCCGACGAAGCGGTGGAGCGTGCGCGCGGTCAGGTGGCGGCGCTCATCAACGCCACCCCCGGCGAGATCGTGTTCACGAGCGGCGCGAGCGAATCCAACAACCTCGCGCTGAAAGGGCTGTGCGAGACGCGGCGCGAGCGCGGCCGTCACGTGATCACGGTGGCGACCGAGCACAAGTCGGTGCTCGATTCCTGCAAGCGGCTGGCGACGTGCGGCTACGACGTGACCGTTCTCGGCGTCGGCCGCGACGGGCTCGTCGATCTCGACGCGCTGCGCGCCGCGATGACGCCGAACACGATTCTCGTGTCGGTGATGGCGGCCAACAACGAGATCGGGACGCTGCAGCCGCTCGACGCGATTGGCGCGATCGCCCACGAGCACGGGGCGCTCCTCCACACCGACGCCGCGCAGGCAGCCGGCAAGGTGCCGATCGACGTGCGCGCCCTGCACGTCGATCTGCTGTCGCTGACCGCGCACAAGTGCTACGGACCGAAAGGCGCGGGCGCGCTGTTCGTGGCGAAGGCCAAGCCGAGAGTCGCGCTGGCGCCGCAGATCGACGGCGGCGGCCACGAGCATGGGTGGCGGTCGGGCACGCTGAACGTGCCAGGCATCGTGGGGCTCGGGCGCGCGGCCGAGATCTGCCGCGAAGAGATGCCGGCCGAGAGCGCACGCCTGCGCGCGCTGCGGGATGGCCTGCTCGAGGGCTTGCGCGCGCGCCTCGACGGCGTGCTCGTCAACGGCACGATGGACCGGCGCCTCCCGCACAACCTCCACGTCACCTTCGACGGCGTCGAGGGAGAGGCGCTGCTGATGGCGATCGGCGACCTGGCCGTCTCCACCGGCTCGGCGTGCAGTTCCGGATCACAGGCCCCCTCGCACGTGCTGCAGGCCATCGGCGCCGTCCGCGACGGCGGCGGCGCCTCCATCCGCTTCGGTCTGGGCCGCAACACGACCCCCGACGAGATCGCCTACGCGATCGATCGTGTCGCGACGGTCGTCGCCTCGCTCAGAAGCTCGGTCGCGCGCCCGCGGTAGCCGCCGCCGCACAGCGTCGACGCGTCGTGCAGCAGCGCGGCGCCCCACCGATCCGCGTCCCACGCCGCCACGCTCGCGCGCATGCGCCGCATCCGGTGCTGCTGATCCTCGGGCTTCATCGTCAACGCGCCGGCGATCGCGTGGGCGGTCTGCTCGATGTCGTAGGGATTGATCGTCACGGCGCCGCACAGTTCGGAGGCCGCGCCGGCGAAGCCACTGAGCACCAGGACGCCGCGTTCGTCGTCGCGCGCGCTGATGAACTCCTTCGCGACGAGGTTCATGCCATCGTGCAGGCTGCCGACGTAGCACACGTCGGCGGCGCGCAGCAGGCGATACACGTCGGGCGGCTCGATGCGCTCCTCGACCAGGCGCACGGGCACCCAGTCGTAGGTGCTGAATCGCCGGTTCACCCGCTCGGCGAGCGCGGCGACGCGTTCCCGCAGCTCCCGGTACGGCGCAAGCCGCTGCCGGCTCGGCTGCGCGATCTGCACGTAGACGAACGAGTCGACCAGCTGCGGATGCTGCTCGAGCAGATACTCGATGGCGAGCAGCTTCTCCTCGAGCCCCTTCGTGTAATCCATGCGATCGATGCCGACGACGAGCCGGTCGCTCGCGCGGAGGCCGAATCGCGCGTGCACATCGCGCGTGCAGCGCTCGACGTCGCCAATCCGGCTCAGACACGATGGGGGAAACGCCACCGATGCCGCGTACGCCCGCACGTGCGTCGTCCGCCCGACGTAGGTGACCGTCATGCGCTGCCGATCGACTGACGCGCCGAGCACGTGTTCGGCGCCGTCGAGGAAGTGCAGGCCATCTTCCTGCGTCTGAAAGCCGACGAGATCGCTGCCGAGCATGCCCTCGACGAGATACGACGCCCAGGGGCACATCTGCAGGCGCTCGCGGTTCGGCCAGGGAATGTGCCAGAAGGCGACGATGGCGCCGGCGGCGAGGCGGTGGCGGATCATCAGCGGCGCGAGCGCGAAGTGATAGTCCTGCACCAGCACGATCGGGGTTTCGTGCTGCGCTTCGTCGCACGCGGCGTCGGCGAACCGCGTGTTGATCGTCCAGTAGGTATCGAAGTCGCTGGATCGGAACACCGGGCGCACGTGCGCGCGGTGGCACAGCGGCCAGAGGCCTTCGTTCGCGAAGCCGTAGTAGTAGCCGTCCTCCTCCGCCTCGGTGAGCCAGACCCGGCGCAGCCGATACGCCGGATCGTCGGGCGGCACCATCACCCCGTCCCACGCGTCGACGACGGCGCGGTCGGCGCTGCCCGCGCCATGCGCGACCCACACGCCTGCGGTCTGGCGGACGAGCGGTTCCGACGCAGTGACCAGGCCACTGGTGGATCGCTTCACGACGATTTGTCCGTCAGGCCGGTGCTCGTGACTGAATGGCTGCCGGTTCGCGAGGACAATGACGCGTCCGGAGTCCGCACGCGGCGGAACCGCGTCGAACGAACGGCCGGCCTCCAGCCCGGTCTTGCCCGTACGTCTCAAGTCGTGCATGAAGTCTCTCCTGTCGGAATCACCCGTCCACGGCCAGTAGACCGCACGTCGCCTCCGCGGCCTATCGGGTGAATCGGGGAGATCGGCGGAATTCGGGGGGGAGCCGCGGCCGAGCTGTGCCTACCCCCTTTGCCGGATGGCGGCCCAGGGTGATGTGGCGTACGCTTGACGTGCGCGTCTCCCGGGCCCGAAGCTCCGGCCTCCGACTGTCGTGTGGCGTCCTCACGCCTGACGCGCCACGGGCCGCGAGACCGGCGCCGATGGTGACCTCATGCGTTTCAGAACCTGGCCGGTCGCGGCCCTCGGACTCGGCGGGCTGCTCGTGCTCGTCTTCGTGTCGGTGCTGACGACATCGCGGAAGGCGCAGGAGATTTACACCCAGCTCGATCAGCTCGACACCCATCACCGCAACGTCGACGCGAAACTGCGCCGGCTGCGCGCGGACGTGCACCTCTCGGGGATCTTCGTGCGCGATTACCTGCTCGACAGCGAGAAGCAGAAGGCGCCGGAATTTCTCGAGGAGCTCAACGAGTTCCGATCCAAGACGCTGGCAACCGCCAGCGAGCTCGCGACGCTCGCGCGCGGCGACGACGAGCCGAACGACGAACCGTTCCTCAGCCTGCAGGAAAAGCTCGAGGAGTACTGGCAGGCGTTCGAGCCGCTGTTCGACTGGACGCCGGCGGAAAAGCAGAACCTGAGCGCCGTCTTCCTGCGGCGGCAGGTGCTGCCGCGGCGCGAAGCGGTGCTCGACATCGCGTCGCAGATCGAGAAGTTGAACAACGCGAACCTCGAGGCGCAGCGCGTCGAAGTCGACCGCCGCTACGCGGCGTTCCGCAACGATCTCAACCGGCTGCTCTGGCGGACGCTGCTGCTCGGCCTCGTCGTCGCGATCGTCGCCGTGTTCCGGCTGCGCGTGCTCGAGCGCCGCTCGGAAACGCAGCGCGAAGTCGCGGAGGACGCCGAGCGCCTGATGCGCCACCTCTCGCAGCAGCTCGTCGCAACGCAGGAGGACGAGCGGAAGAAGCTGTCGCGCGAGCTGCACGACCACGTCGGGCAGCTGCTCACCGCGCTGCGGCTCGAGCTCGGGCGCATCGATCGGCTGCGCGAGGCCGGTGACAAGGCGCTCGCCGGCGCCGTCGGCGAATGCCGGCAGCTCGTCGACAACCTCGTTCGCGTCGTCCGCGATCTCGCGCTCGGCCTGCGCCCGACGATGCTCGACGACTTCGGCTTGCAGCCGGCCCTCGAATGGCTGGTGCGGGACGTCAGCCGCCGGTCCCTCATCTCCGTCGATCTGACCGTCCACGGCAGCATCGACGAGCTCGACGAGCAGGTGCGGACCTGCGTCTATCGCGCGGTGCAGGAGGCGCTGACCAACGCCGTGCGCCATGCGCACGCGGAAACGATCGAGATTGCCATCGCCGGCACCCCCACCGCCCTCACCGTGTCGATCGTGGACGACGGCGCAGGCTTCGATCCGTCGGCGCGGCAGCACGGCGGCCTCGGCCTGCGCGGCATCGAAGAGCGCGTCAAGGAGCTGCACGGTACCGTCACGGTCCACAGCGCGCGCGACGCGGGGACGACCGTCAAGCTGTCCCTGCCGATCCGGCCGATCGTCACGGAGGAGCGTCTTGCGCGTGCTGCTGGCTGACGATCACGGGATCGTGCGTCGCGGCCTGAAGAGCCTGCTCGAAAGCGAACCGGGCCTGAGCATTGTCGCCGAAGCGGCTGACGGGCTGGAGGCGCTGCGCCTCTGCGAAGAGCATGCGCCGGATACGCTGATCGTCGACATCGGGATGCCGAAGATGAACGGCATCGAAGTGGCGGCGCGCGTCCAGAAGCTCGCGCGATCGCCGCGCGTGATCATCCTCAGCATGCACGCCGACGAGTCCTACATCCTGCGCGCCCTTGCCGCCGGCGCGCGCGCCTACCTGCTGAAGGACGCGACCGACGAGGATCTGCTGCCCGCGGTGCGATCGGTCGCCGCCGGAAAGCCGTTCTTCAGCGGCGCCGTCACCGCGGTGCTCGTCGAAGACTACATGCGCCGCCTGCAGGCGCGCGGCCTCACCGATTCCTACCATCTCCTGACCGATCGTGAAAGGGAGGTGCTCCAACTGCTCGCCGAAGGACGATCGAACAAGGAAGTCGCGACGGAGCTGGATCTCGGCCTCTCGACGGTCGAAACGCACCGCGCGAACCTGATGGTGAAGCTCAATCTGCACAACACCGCCGAGATCGTGCTCTACGCGGTGCGCAAGGGCATCATCGTGTAGTCGCGGCTCCGCCCCGGACGCGGGCGCGTGATCTCGGCCGTAGACGACGCGAAATCCGATCGCGGCCGGCGGCTGCGATACACTGTCGCGATGGTTGCATCTCGGATTACCGTCGCGCACAGTCCCGACTCGGACGACGCGTTCATGTTCTACGGGCTGGCAAGCGGCGCCGTCGATACCGGCGGGATTGAAGTCGATCAGGTGCTCGCCGACATCGAGGCCCTGAACCGCGCGGCGTTCGAGGGCAAGTACGAAGTCACCGCGGTCTCGTTTCACGCCTACGCGCACCTCGTCGACACCTATCAGCTGCTGCCGCACGGCGCGAGCATGGGCGATCGCTACGGGCCAATCGTGGTCGCGCGCCCGTCGATCGCGTTCGAGCAGACGCCGGCAGGCTACGGCAGCGTCAAAGGACGCACGATCGCGATTCCCGGCACGCTCACGACCGCCTACCTCGCACTGCGGCTCTACGAGCCGTCATTCGATTACGTGGTCGTGCCGTTCGACGAAATCCAGCAGGCGGTGCTCGACGGCAAGGCGGAAGCGGGCCTGTTGATTCACGAGGGGCAGCTCACCTACGCCGACGAGGGGCTCAAGAAGGTGGTGGATCTGGGCGAGTGGTGGTCCGATCGGACCGGCGGCTTGCCGCTGCCGCTGGGCGGAAACATCATCCGCCGTGATCTCGGCGCCGACATGATCCGGCGGGTCTCGAAGCTGCTGCACGACAGCATCGCCTACGCGCTGTCGCATCGAAGGGACGCCGTCGAGTACGCCCAGCAGTTCGGCCGCGGCCTCGACCGCGACCGCACCGACCGGTTCGTGGGCATGTACGTGAACGATCTGACGCTCGGCTACGGCGACCGCGGCCGCCGCGGCGTCGAGCGGCTGATGGGCGAAGCCTACGAAAAGGGCCTCATTCCGAAGCGCGTGCCGGTGGAGTTCGCCGCCTCGGTGTAGCGCCGGCCGCCGTTCACTGGCGCCCGTTACCGGAGGGCAGGGGATCGACGCGCTGTCCCTTCCGCGGCTCGGACGAGCCGAGCACCTTCATCGAAACGCCCCGGGATGCAGCGCCTCGGCCATGAGCCGCGTCCCTTCCGCGACACGCGGACCCGGGATGACGAGGCGATCGTCGACGAGAAACTGCACGTGACCGGTGCGGACCGCGGGCACTGACGCAAGCGCGCTCCAGATGCGCACGTCGGATGCGCGATCGGCCAACGGCATCGCGTCGTCACGCGCACGCACTTCGAGAATCACTTCCGGCCGGCGCGCGATGATCTGTTCCGTACTTGCCTGGACGGCTTGCTGGGCGACGTCCGCGAACACGTTGACCCCGCCGGCAATCTTCAGCATGTCGTCGAGGAAGCCGACGCCGCCGCTGGCGTAAATCCCGCGGAGCGCGCCCGGTTCGTGGCCGAAGACGAGCAGGGTCCGCGGCGCCGGCCGATTGGCGACGCGCGCGCGGATCTGGTCGAGCGTCCGCTCAATCGCGTCGGCACTCTCGCGTGCGCGATCGGCATGCCCGGTGGCCTCGCCGAGCGCGCGCATCGTGGCGGTGACGTCGGCGAGCCCGGCATGCTTGTAGTCGTAAATCGCGATTCCCGCCCGCTGCAGCTGCTGCTTCAGATCGCGCTGACTGGCGTAGACGACCACGAGCTCCGGTTTCAGTGACAGGATGCGCTCGACGTCGGGATCGAGCAGCGCGCCGACCTTCGGAAGGCGCGACGTCTCGGGCGGATAGGTGTCGAAGCTCCCGACGCCGACCACCTGTGGACCCGCGCCGAACGCGAACAGCATCTCGGTCGCCGCGGGAATCAGACTGACGATGCGTTCCGGGGTGCGTGGGCGCGCGGGCGCCTGGGCGGCGCAGATCG